>NZ_JBDQQR010000002.1:0-95000 GCF_039888675.1 Mesorhizobium sp. CAU 1732 | reverse complement strand
AGTGCGAATGCTGACATGAGTAACGATAAAGCGGGTGAGAGACCCGCTCGCCGAAAGTCCAAGGGTTCCTGCTTAAAGTTAATCTGAGCAGGGTTAGCCGGCCCCTAAGGCGAGGCCGAAAGGCGTAGTCGATGGGAACCACGTTAATATTCGTGGGCCTGCGGGTAGTGACGGATCGCGTGTATTGTCCATCCTTATTGGATTGGTTGGGCAGTGAAGCGGTTCCAGGAAATAGCTCCCGCGTATAGACCGTACCCGAAACCGACACAGGTGGACTGGTAGAGAATACCAAGGCGCTTGAGAGAACTCTGCTGAAGGAACTCGGCAAATTGCATGCGTAACTTCGGGATAAGCATGACCTTGCAGCGGGCAACCGTTGTGAGGTGACACAGACCAGGGGGTAGCGACTGTTTATCAAAAACACAGGGCTCTGCGAAGTCGCAAGACGACGTATAGGGTCTGACGCCTGCCCGGTGCTGGAAGGTTAAGAGGAGAGGTGCAAGCTTTGAATCGAAGCCCCAGTAAACGGCGGCCGTAACTATAACGGTCCTAAGGTAGCGAAATTCCTTGTCGGGTAAGTTCCGACCTGCACGAATGGCGTAACGACTTCCCCGCTGTCTCCAGCAGAGGCTCAGTGAAATTGAATTCCCCGTGAAGATGCGGGGTTCCTGCGGTTAGACGGAAAGACCCCGTGCACCTTTACTATAGCTTTACACTGGCATTCGTGTCGGCATGTGTAGGATAGGTGGTAGACTTTGAAGCCCAGGCGCCAGCTTGGGTGGAGTCATCCTTGAAATACCACCCTTATCTATATGGATGTCTAACCGCGGTCCGTCATCCGGATCCGGGACAGTGTATGGTGGGTAGTTTGACTGGGGCGGTCGCCTCCTAAAGAGTAACGGAGGCGCGCGATGGTGGGCTCAGAACGGTCGGAAATCGTTCGCTGAGTGCAATGGCATAAGCCTGCCTGACTGCGAGACTGACAAGTCGAGCAGAGACGAAAGTCGGTCATAGTGATCCGGTGGTCCCGCGTGGAAGGGCCATCGCTCAACGGATAAAAGGTACGCCGGGGATAACAGGCTGATGACCCCCAAGAGTCCATATCGACGGGGTTGTTTGGCACCTCGATGTCGACTCATCGCATCCTGGGGCTGGAGCAGGTCCCAAGGGTATGGCTGTTCGCCATTTAAAGCGGTACGTGAGTTGGGTTCAGAACGTCGTGAGACAGTTCGGTCCCTATCTGCCGTGGGTGTAGGAATATTGACAGGATCTGTCCCTAGTACGAGAGGACCGGGATGGACGTATCTCTGGTGGACCTGTTGTGGCGCCAGCCGCATAGCAGGGTAGCTATATACGGAACGGATAACCGCTGAAGGCATCTAAGCGGGAAACCAGCCTGAAAACGAGTATTCCCTGAGAGTCGTGGTAGACGACCACGTTGATAGGCCGGGTGTGGAAGTGCGGCAACGCATGAAGCTTACCGGTACTAATAACTCGATCGGCTTGATTGTTCGCATTGCTCATATCCATCTTCTCATCTCTCTGTCCTTACGGGTGAAAAGCCCTGCGGACGGCGCGGCGCATCAGCGCCGGTCGGCCTTGCGGGCTTCGCCCGGAAACCGACCCGGATGAAACGATGGCCTTCAGTCGAAGGCTCGGGCTCGCGCCCGGATGGCAATGATCAAACGTGGAAGAAAGGTGCAAAGCAACAGGTGCAAATCAGACTGCCCTATTGCCTTACTGCCCTGATCCCCTCAAAACCCAGCTTCTCGAATTGAACATGCTCTTTGCCGACCTGGTGGTTATGGCGGAGCGGCTGCACCCGATCCCATTCCGAACTCGGCCGTGAAACGCTCCAGCGCTGATGGTACTTCGTCTCAAGACGCGGGAGAGTAAGTCGCTGCCAGGTCTGCAAAAAGCATGTTCGAAATCTTCTCTCTTTACGACAGCCCGCCAAAAGGCGGCGCACCGGCCGCATGAAGCGGCCATCGTCATTTGCAGAGCACACAAACGCGCAGGCCAAAAACCTGCCAAACGGTGGCGCGGGGTGGAGCAGCCCGGTAGCTCGTCAGGCTCATAACCTGAAGGTCACAGGTTCAAATCCTGTCCCCGCAACCAAAACCTCCCAAGCTGAAATGCAGATACCACCGTCGGCAGGCAGGAAGCTTCGCTTCCCTGGCCGAGGTAGCTCCTCGTCCTGCGGACCATAACCTGAAGGTCACAGGTTCAAATCCTGTCCCCGCAACCAAAACCTCCCAAGCTGAAATGCAGATACCACCGTCGGCAGGCAGGAAGCTTCGCTTCCCTGGCCGAGGTAGCTCCTCGTCCTGCGGACCATAACCTGAAGGTCACAGGTTCAAATCCTGTCCCCGCAACCAAAACCTCCCAAGCTGAAATGCAGATACCACCGTCGGCAGGCAGGAAGCTTCGCTTCCCTGGCCGAGGTAGCTCCTCGTCCTGCGGACCATAACCTGAAGGTCACAGGTTCAAATCCTGTCCCCGCAACCAACGTTTCTTGCGATACCTCCAAAGCCCCGGCTGCGGAGGTTTTTGCTTTTCTACGGCCCCCTACAACATCGCGCGCTATGATCGCGCTTCCGGCCGCATCATCGTCGATCTTGAGAATGGCTGCACCTTCGCCTTTCCGCCGCGTTTGGCACGGGGCCTGGAAGGCGCATCCGACGACCAGTTCACCGCTGCCCGCGCGAACGGGCCCAAGGGTGGCCGTCCGCGCTCATCGGCGCACCGGTTGGAAGCCCTGCGGACAGCGAGCGGGCAATCGTGTTCGCGATCAGGTATCGGGATGCCTTTGCCTGCTTGCGGTGTTAGGATGGGGCGCGGATAGAGTTTTCCTGGGGGATTCGGGTGGGCTGGTCCAAGGGCGATTGGAGCAAGCAAGCGTGGGACTGGTCGCCGGCGGATGGGCGCTGGTCGGCGAGCCGCCATGGCGCGCCCACGAGCGCGGTCTATCTGCAACTCGATACCGATGGTCTTCGCCCTCACGAGAGCTACGATTTCTGGCGCGAGACCGCGCTCTACGATGTCGATGCCGATCAGCGGCACGACACGGCCCCATTTCGGGCCCAGGGAGCCGGGATCATCGGCCCGAACGGCGCTGTCTATATCAATCGCGCCGATGCGCTGTCCGGCAGGCGCCGGCGCAAGGAAAGCGAACGTGACGGCTGTGACGAGATCGCCATCGGCATCGTCACAGCGGGCAGGCGCAGGCATGAGGAAGGCGAGGAGCGCAGCCAGTCGTTGGCGGGGCAGTTCCTCGTCTACGATGCGCGACGTGCCAGCCGTCTGATCTGGTCCTCCTACGCGACCGTGCACCTCACGCTGCGGCGTTCGGATGTCGAGGCAGCCTTGGGTGGAGAGGTCCCTTCCTCGGCCCATCTGGCCCAGCGGCTGGAAGCCGTCCCGTCAGGGCGTATTTTTGCAGCGCATCTGCGTTCCCTGGCCGATGAACTCCGCAATCTCGACCCTGAAGAACGGGCGGATATGCTTGGGGTCGCGCTCGATCTCGCCCATCTCGCCTTGCGTGACATTGCACGTCGTCCGCCGGACGATCGAGAGGTCGTGGCCAGGGGGTTGTTCGTGGCCGCCCTGGGGCTGATCGAGGTCCATCTCTCCAATCCCGATTTCAGGCCCGACATGCTGGCGGGATTGCTGGGCTGTTCGCGCGCCACGCTCTACCGTTGTTTTGCCGAACGCGAATGCACCATTGCCGAGGTGATCCGCGAGAAGCGGCTTGCGCGGGCCCGCGCGCTTCTGGAAAGTGACGGGACGGCCCTGTCCATAGCCGATATCGCCATGCGTTGCGGCTATCACGATCCCGGCCATTTCAGCCGCGTCTTTCGCCGGGAATATGGTTTCAGTCCCAAGGACCTGCGCGGCTGAAGCCGGCTTCAACCGCGCGATAGCGGCGGCCTTTCCCCCGGTTTGAGACGAATCGGCACGCATTTTTGAGATGCGTATCCTAACGCTCCTTTGGCGGACTGCCTTATCTTATATGGCCAATGCAGGGGATGCTGGACACGGGCAGGACTGCCGCCAAGGTGAATGCCGGAGTGTGCGACTGTCGGAGTCTTAGCAACCTCTGTTGGAGATGCGGAGGTTGGCCCCTCCGTTAAGGGTGCGGGGCAATAGATGGTCTTTTCCGAAGTACGAGCGCTGCGGCGCGCGTGTCGCACAGACACTTCTGTCTGGATTGGCCTCATGCGGTTGCAGCAGCGCGTTATGACGCTGATTGCCGCACTATTTCTCACGCTGGTCTTCGCGCAGGCGGCAGCGGCGCAACTGGTGCTCGATCCGCCGAACGGCGCCTTGCCCGATGTGCAGGCGGGCGTAAGCTTCTCCGTCCCTCTCACGGTCAGCGGCGGCAATCCGCCATCGGGCGAGTATGTGGTGGATCCCCGATATTCATTTATTCCCGCCGGATTGACGGTCGAACGCACCGGCCCGGATAGCTTCGCACTCGCTGGTACCCTGACGGCGGCAGGGGACTATGACATATATATTGCGATAGCCGAGGGGTTATCCGACGACGACGATTTCATCGATGGCGTCTACACGTTGAAAGTCCTGCCACCGCCGCCTTCCATCGCCGCGGTGAGCCCGAATTCCGGTTCGGTGAACGGCGGCACGCAAGTGACGATCACGGGCACGGGCTTTACGGCGAATGCAACCGTCGACATCGGCGGAAACCCGGCGGCGACCGTAACCTTCGTCAGCAGCACGCAGATCAGGGCGGTCACGCCTCCCGGCGCCGCCGGCGCCGCCGATGTGCTCGTCACCACCGATGGCGGAAGCGTGACGGAACCGAGCGCGTTCACCTATGGCGTGGCGCCGACGATAGCCGCGCTGAGTCCGGCTTCGGGACCGGCGGCCGGCGGCACGTCGGTGACGATCACCGGAACGGGTTTCACGGCGGGCACAAGTGTCAGCATCGACGGCACCCAGGTCGCCCCGACCTCTTTTAGCAGTGTGCAGATCAGGTTTACCACACCTCCCGGCAGCCCTGGAGATGTCGCCGTGGTCGTCACGAGCGGTGGCATAGCGGCGACTGCCACGTTCACCTATCTTGAGCTCCCGGTCCTCTCGCCGGCGAGCGGCAACCTGCCCGACGGTCAAGTGGGCAAGCCCTATCGCGCCGAGTTCACCGTCTCCGGCGGTGACGGCCCATTCATCTCCCTGGGCTTCAATGGCGCTCCACAGGGCCTGTACCTCGATGATATCACCGATACGGGTTTCGTCCTGACAGGGACGCCGACGACCGACGGCACGTTCACCGTGAACGTGAATGCGCGCAACAACGCTGGAACCGCGCAAGGCACCTTCACGATGAGGATACTGCCGCCCGCGCCGGTGATAACGAGCGTGACCCCGAACAAGGGACCGGTCTATGGCGGTACGGTCGTGACCATCGAAGGCGATGGCTTCCTGACGGCGCGGCGTGTGTTCATCGGCGGATCCATCGCGACTTCCCAGCAGGTCGTCAGTCGCTGGGTCATCAGAGCGGAGATACCTCCGGCCCAACTGAACCGAACCGGGACGGTCGATGTCTGGGTCGATAACTTCAACGGCGAAGAGAGCCCGATCACCGCCGACACCAAATTCACCTATGAGGCGCCGCCGCCCGTCGTGGACAGCGTGACACCGAATTCCGGCCCGGTTGCCGGCGGTACCGTGGTGACGATCAGAGGATCGGAGTTCAGGGGCCTCAACAGTTGGAGCGTGCTCTTTGGCGACCAGCGCGCAACGAATCTTCGCGTGATAAGCCACACCGAATTGCAGGCGACGTCGCCTGCGGGCAGTGCGGGTCCGGTCGATGTGACGGTCAATGCGGAGGGCGGGTTGAGCGTCCCTGGCGCGGACAGCATTTTCACCTATGTGGCGCCGCTCGCCGTGACCTCGGTGAGCCCGGCGTCGGGGTTGATCGATGGCGGTACGGCCGTGACGATCACCGGCACCGGCTTCACCGAGGCGAGCGCCGTGAGCTTCGGCGGCATACCGGCCTTGGCTTTCTTCGTTGACGACGACACGGAGATCATGGCGGTCGCGCCCGCCAGGGACGGCCCGAGCCTGGTCGACGTGACGGTCGAAAGGCCGGGAGAGAGTGCGCAACTGGCCAATGCGTTCGAATATTATGTGCCGCTTGTGCTCTCGCCTTCAGCGGGAGATTTGCCCGAGGCCGTCGCGGAGGAGCCCTATAGCGTATCCTTCACGGCCAGTGGCGGAGACGGCACTTACACTTTTGACACCAGCGATGTCCCGACGGAGCTCACCGCGAGCGTCCAGGGTGGTGTTCTGACGCTCTCCGGCTCGTTCGACGGCCCGCAGCTATCCGCGTTTACGATCGGGGTCGTCTCCGGCACCCAGACCACGACCGGCGAATACAGTCTCCTCGTTCAACCGCCCATGGATGCACCGGTAATCATCCAAGTCAGCCCGAGTGTGGGAACGACCGCCGGCGGCATGGAAGTGACGATCATTGGCGAGAATTTCGTCGCCCCCATGACGGTCACCTTCGGCGGTGTGCCGGCAGCGAACGTCAGGGTGTTGGATAACAGCACGATCACTGCGACGGCGCCTGCCGGGCCGATTGGCCCCGTCGACGTGACGGTGACGCGCGCCGACAAGCAGGGGACGGAGCCGGATGGCTTCACCTATGTGGCGCCACCCGCCATCAACGCGATAGCCCCGGCCTTCGGCCCGATCTTCGGCGGTACGGAAGTGACGATCACGGGTACGGGCCTCGCGGACGCGGTTGCCGTGAATTTTGGCGTCACGGACGCAAGCTTCACCGTCGTCAGCGACACGCAGATCACCGCGAGGGTCCCTGCCGTCGGCAGTGCCGGCGTGGTCGATGTCGAGGTGGTGACGATCCTCACTGCGAGCGTTGCGAGTGCGGCGAGCAGGTTCACCTATGTTGGACCGCCGGTCATCGACGCGATAACCCCCGATCTGGGTTCGACTCATGGCGGCACGGTGGTGACGATCACTGGCTCGGGTTTCACGGGCACGAGCGCGGTGAGCTTCGGCGCCACGCCGGCCGCGAGCTACAGCATCGACAGCGACACGCAGATTACGGCGACGACACCTGCCGGCGCGGCCGGCACCATCGACGTCGTGGTGACGGCGCTTGCGGGCACGAGCGCGCCGAGCGCGGCGAGCAGGTTTACCTATGTGGCGCCTCCCACCATCAGCGCGATAACCCCGGCTTCGGGCTCGACCCTTGGCGGCACGGCAGTGACAATCACAGGCACGGGCTTCATGGGAGCGAGCGCCGTGAGCTTCGGCGGCACGACCGCAAGCTTCAGCGTCGACAGCGACACGCAGATCACCGCGATGACGCCGACCGGAACAGGCGGTACCGTCTACATCGAGGTGACGACGCCTGGCGGCACGAGTGCTGCGGACGCGACAAGCAGGTTCACCTATGTGGCGCCCCCCGCCATCGACGCGATAGCCCCGGCCTTGGGGCCGACCGACGGTGGCACGGAGGTGACGATCACGGGCAGTGGCTTCACGGGGGCGAGTGCTGTGAATTTCGGCGGCACGGCCGCGACATTCACTGTCAACAGCGACACGCAGATCACCGCGACGGCACCGGCTGGAGCGGCGGGCATCATCGACGTGACGGTGGCGACGCCCTATGGCACGAGCGTCGTGAATGCGGCGGCCAAGTTTACCTATGTGGGGCTGGTCAACATTTACGCGGTAAGTCCGTCGGGCGGGCCGGTTGCAGGCGGTACGGAGGTGACGATCACGGGCACGGGCTTCACGGGGGCAAGCGCCGTGAGCTTCGGCGGCATTGCGGCCGCGAGCTACACCATCGACAGCGACACGCAGATCACCGCGATGGCCCCTGCCGGAGCAGCCGGCGCCGCTGCTGTCAGTGTCACGGGCGTCACCGGTGTCGCGACACTTATCGACGCCTTCACCTATGTGCCGATGCCAAGCGTGAGTGCGATAAATCCGAACACGGGGTCGACGGCGGGCGGCACGGAGGTAGCGATCACCGGCGGGGGCTTCACGGGGGCGACAGCCGTGAGTTTCGGCGGTACGCCGGCCACGAGTTTCACCGTTTTGAGCGACACGGAGATCATGGCGACGGCGCCGGCGGGAGCAAGTGGCACCGTTGACGTAGTGGTCACGACGCCCGGCGGTACGAGCGCTGCTGGCGCGGCAAGCAGCTTTACCTATGTGACGCCGCTCGCCATCGACGCGATAGCCCCGGCCTCGGGCCCGACCGCAGGCGGCACGGAAGTGGCGATCACGGGCACGGGCTTCACGGGGGCAAGCGCCGTGAGCTTCGGCGGCATTACGGCCACGAGCTACACCATCGACAGCGACACGCAGATCACCGCGATGGCACCCGCCGGAGCACCCGGCGCCGCTGCTGTCAGTGTCACGGGCGTCACCGGTGTCGCGACACTTATCGACGCCTTCACCTATGTGCCGATGCCAAGCGTGAGTGCGATAGCCCCGAACACGGGGTCGACGGCGGGCGGCACGGAGGTAGCGATCACCGGCGGGGGCTTCACGGGGGCGACAGCCGTGAGTTTCGGCGGCACGCCGGCCACGAGCTTCACCGTTTTGAGCGACACGGAGATCATGGCGACGGCGCCGGCTGGAGCCGCCGGAACCGTTGACGTAGTGGTCACGACGCCCGGCGGCACGAGCGCTGTTGGCGCGGCAAGCAGCTTTACCTATGTGACGCCGCTCGCCATCGACGCGATAGCCCCGGCCTCGGGCCCGACCGCAGGCGGCACGGAAGTGGCGATCACCGGAACAGGCTTTACGGGCGTGGGCGTGGTGAGCTTCGGCGGGACGAATGCGCAGAGCTTCACTGTTGTGAACGACACGCTGATCACTGCGACGACACCTGCCGCCAACACTGCAGGCGCGGTTGATGTCGAGGTTGACACGGCGACGCTTGTCAACGGGTTCACCTATATGGCACCGCCCGCCATCAGCGCGATAGCTCCGGCCTCGGGCTCGACCCTCGGCGGCACGGAGGTAGCGATCACCGGAGGGGGCTTCACGGGGGCGACAGCCGTGAGTTTCGGCGGCACGCCGGCCCCGAGCTTCACCGTTTTGAGCGACACGGAGATCATGGCGATAGCGCCGGCTGGAGCCGCCGGAACCGTTGACGTAGTGGTCACGTCGCCCGGCGGCACGAGCGCTGTTGGCGCGGCAGGCAGCTTTACGTACGTGACGCCGCTCGCCATCGACGCGATTGCCCCGGCCTCGGGCCCGACCGCAGGCGGCACGGAAGTGGCGATCACCGGAACAGGCTTTACGGGCGTGGGCGTGGTGAGCTTCGGCGGGACGAATGCGCAGAGCTTCACTGTTGTGAACGACACGCTGATCACTGCGACGACACCTGCCGCCAACACTGCAGGCGCGGTCGATGTCGAGGTTGACACGGCGACGCTTGTCAACGGGTTCACCTATATGGCACCGCCCGCCATCAGCGCGATAGCCCCGGCCTCGGGCTCGACCCTCGGCGGTACGGAGGTAGCGATCACCGGAGGGGGCTTCACGGGGGCGACAGCCGTGAGTTTCGGCGGCACGCCGGCCCCGAGCTTCACCGTTTTGAGCGACACGCAGATCACGGCGATAGCGCCGGCCGGAGCAAGTGGCACCATCGACATTGTTGTGACGTCGCCCGGCGGCACGAGCGCTGTTGGCGCGGCAGGCAGCTTTACCTATGTGACGCCGCTCGCCATCGACGCGATTGCCCCGGCCTCGGGCCCGACCGCAGGCGGCTCGGAAGTGGCGATCACCGGAACAGGCTTCACGGGCGCGAGCGTGGTGAGCTTCGGCGGGACGAATGCGCAGAGCTTCACTGTTGTGAACGACACGCTGATCACTGCGACGACACCTGCCGCCAACACTGCAGGTGCGGTCGATGTCGAGGTTGACACGGCGACGCTTGTCAATGGGTTCACCTATATGGCACCGCCCGCCATCGACGCGATAGCCCCGAACACGGGCTCGACCCTCGGCGGCACCTTGGTGACGATCACGGGTACGGACTTCATGGCGCCCGTGTCGATCAGGTTCGGCAGTGTGGAGGCGGCGAACGTCACGCTGGTGAACGCAACGACGATCACCGCGACGACGCCGGAAGGCGCGATCGGTGCCGTCGATGTGACGGTGACGAGCGCCGGGCAGGTGGCAACCCTGGCCGGCGGCTTCAGCTATACGGCGCCCCCACTCGCATTGGCCCCCGAGGTTGCCGAACTGCCGGGCATCTATGGCGAGCCCCTGAGCTATCGCTTCGAGGCATCCGGCGGAACGGCGCCTTACAGCTACGAATATGCGGGCGGCGCATCTCCGGGCCTCGCATTCTCGGTCGACACGCTTTCGGGCACGCCTCTCTTCCAGGGCGATGTGCCCGCGCGGATCACAGTAACCGATGCAAATGGCGACACCGCGAGCCGGGATTACAGGCTCATCGTGGCGGCGCCCGCAGTTCCCGTCGCGGCAGATGCGACCGGCAGCATGGCCTTCGGGAATACAAGCCTCGCCATTGATTTGACCGACAACATCTCGGGCCATAGCACGAGCATCGCTGTCGCCACCGCACCCTTGCACGGAACGGCATCGGTATCGGGTTACGTCATCACCTATACGCCGGAGGCAGGTTTCCACGGAACGGACAGCTTCACCTACACGGCCAGCGGACCGGGCGGAACCTCGATGCCTGCCACGGTGACGGTCGCGGTAGCGGCGGCCGTGCTCGAAATATCGCCGAGCTCCCTGCCGGACCCCGTCGCGGGCAGTTCCTACGAGCAGATGCTGACCGCTTCCGGCGGCGTTGCACCCTATGTCTTTTCCCTGGCATCCGGGACAACGTTGCCGCCGGGCCTGGAGCTCTCTCCCGGCGGCCTGATTTCCGGAACCCCGACGGCTGCCGGCCCGGCGAACTTTGTCGTCCAGGCCACAGATGCGGCTGGAAATTCGACGACCAGAGACTATGCCGTGACCGTGTCGGCGCCCACGCTAACCCTTGCCCCGGCAACGCTTCCGGGCGGCACGGGAGGCGTCGCCTACCAGCAGACGATCGCGGCGACGGGCGGCGTCGAGCCCTACAGCTATTCCATCGACGGCGGCAGCCTGCCAACCGGGCTTTCACTAAGCCGCGCCGGCTTGCTGTCCGGGGTGCCGAGCATGGCCGGCATAGACACCTTCACCGTAAGGGTGACCGACCAGCTCGGATTCACGGCAACCATAAACTACGATCTCGAGATCGTTGCTCCGGTGATCGCCATCACGCCGGCTTCGCTGCCGGACGCGGTCGGCGGTGCGGCCTATGACCAGACATTGACGGCATCCGGCGGCGCTGGACCCTATGCGTTCCAGGTGAACGGCAACCTGCCTGGCGGTATCGAGCTCAGTTCGAGCGGTGTGTTCTCGGGTGTACCGACCCAGGCCGGTGCGTTCAATTTCACCGTCATTGCCATGGACCAGAACGGGTTTTCCGGCTCGCAAGCCTATTCCGTCCTGGTCGCGCCCAACCTGCCTGTTGCGCTGAGCCGCAGTGTAACGATGATGGCCGGGACAACGGCGACGGTAAATCTGACCGAAGGCGCTACCGGCGGTCCCTTCACCGGGGCGGCGATTGTTGCTGCGCCACCAGCGGGGACCGGAACGGCCAGTCTGTCAGAGACGGAACTCGCCTTCGCTTCTCATGCAAGCGCTTCCGGCGCGGTCGTCGTCGGCTACACGCTGAGCAATCGCTGGGGGAGTTCGGCGCCGGCCACGATTACCTTCGTCGTCCAGGCGCGGCCCGACCCGTCAAAGGACCCGGAGGTGATCGGCCTTATCGGTGCCCAGATCGCTTCGGCGGATAGGCTCGCAAGCGGGCAGATCGACAATTTCAGACGGCGGCTGGAACAGTTGCACGATGAGGATAGCCGGCAGGCTGCGTCCTTCGACATCCGTTTCGGGCAAACCGACAGCGCACGGACGAATTACGCCGAAGACGAAACCAGGAGAGACATCTTCTCGCCTTTGGGCAGCGCCAATGATGGCGGCAATGCCGCGCGGAATGCATCCAACCCACCAGGCAACAAAAAATCCGGCCGCCTTGCCGTCTGGACCGGCGGATACGTCAATTTCGGTTCACGCGACGGAAACGGAATAGACCTCGACCATACGATGGTGGGTGTGAGCGCGGGCATGGATTACCGCTTTACGCCGAGTTTCGTCGGCGGCGTCGGCTTGGGCTTCGGGCGCGACGCAACCGATATCGGCGGCAACGGCACCGAAAGCAGGGCACAGGCGCTCAGCGCGGCCATTTATGGCAGCTACAGCCCGCGACCCAAGGTGTTTCTCGATGGACTCCTCGGTTACAGCCGCCTGGATTTCGACTCGAGCCGCTATGTGACGGACACCGGCGACTTTGCGGCTGGCAGCCGCAACGGCGATCAGATTTTCGGATCGCTGGTGCTCGGCTACGAACATCGTTCCGGAAAGTTCTTGCTGTCACCTTATGGCGGCCTTGAAGGGGCCTGGTCGCAACTCGGTCGCTTCAGCGAGACGGGCGCGGGGCTTCACAATCTCACATATGACCAAATGGCTGCCTCTACCCTGGCCGGCATCGCCGGTTTGCGGTTCGAATATTCAGTGCCAACCGAATGGGGAATGCTGAAGCCGCGCGGCCGAATCGAATACAGCCACGACTTTGCCGGATCCGCCCGCACCAGGCTCGGTTATGCCGATCTGCCGGGATTGCTGCCCTACAGCGTCGATGTGGAAGCCAGGAGCACCGACTCGATCAGGCTTGAATTCGGCCTCGATGCCAACATTCTCTCCAACGGCTGGCTGGTCGGAGTGGACTATGGTACCGCCCTCGGCCTTAACGACAGCAGTTCCTTGAGCCATACGATCGGAGTCAAGCTGGGAGCGAAATTCTAACGGCTCAGGGGATTGTCGGAGCTGCGCGGCGTCGCCTGGAATGCATGGGTAATGCGTGCCTGTCCCCGCAACCAATCTTTCCAAACTGAAATGCAAAAACCCAAACGCCCGCTGGCTCAAATCCGCGGGCGTTTTTGCGTTTGGACATCCCATGACGGCACGCCGGCCGTGAGAGCCGGGGGGTAGTCACCAAAAGTGGAAGACAAAACGCTTCTGCGCTAGCATCGATCGTGCATTGCAAACCCGCCACCGAAAGCCCGCCATGCTGAAGGACGATCTCGGACTGTCGATGAGCGGCGCCAGTGCTGAAAGCCTCGCCGGCTACGACATCGCGCTTCGCGGACTTCAGCGCTTCGTCGGAGACCCTGTCGGCGCGCTCGACCGTGCGCTGGCGCGTGACCCCGGTTTCGTCATGGCGCATGTCCTCAAGGGGTATCTCTACGGGCTTTCGACGGAGCGGACGGCGGAGCCCATCACGCAGGCCTGCTTCACCGCCGCATCGGCTTTGCCTGCGACCGAACGCGAGAGGCGACATGTCGTGGCGCTCGGTGAACTTGCGTCAGGCAACTGGCATCGGGCGGCAAATCTGCTCGAAGACCTGACCATCGACCATCCGCGCGATGCGCTGGCGCTCCAGACCGGCCATCAGATCGATTTCTTCACCGGCAATTCGCGCATGCTGCGCGATCGCATCGCCCGCGCCCTGCCGTCATGGGATGCGGGGATGCCCGGCTATCACGCGATCCTCGGCATGCATGCCTTCGGGCTGGAAGAGACCGGCGACTATGCGCGTGCGGAAGCGCAGGGGCGCAAGGCCGTGGAAATCGAGCCGCGCGACGGCTGGGCGCAGCACGCGGTCGCCCATGTCATGGAGATGCAGAGCCGCCAGCGCGACGGGATCGCCTGGATGCGCGCCAGCACGGATAGCTGGACGAAGGAGAGTTTTCTTCAGGTCCACAATTGGTGGCATCTGGCGCTTTATCATTTCGAGCTCGGCGAGGCGGACGAGGTCCTGTCGCTGTATGACGGGCCGATCTTCGGCACCAAATCGACGCTCGCGCTCAATATGGTCGATGCGTCGGCAATCCTCTGGCGGCTGCATCTGGCGGGCGTCGATGTCGGCGACCGCTGGGCGGCGCTTGCCGAGAACTGGACGCCGCATGCGGACGCGGCGAATTATGCGTTTAACGATGCGCACGCCATGATGGCGTTTATCGGTGCGGGGCGGCTCGATTTGGTGCAGCGCCTGCTGGCAGCGCAGGCCGGGGCGATCGAGGCTGCCGGCGACAATGCGGCTTTCACGCGCGATGTCGGCAATCCGGTCGCCCGTGCGATTCTCGCGTTCGGCGATGAAAATTATGCCGAAACCGTCCGGCTGTTGAAGCCGATCCGGTCGATCGCGCACCGGTTCGGCGGAAGTCACGCGCAGCGCGACGTCATCGACTTGACGCTGATCGAAGCAGCGTTTCGTTCTGGCCAAGCCCCTCTCGCACGGGCGCTCAGCGCGGAACGCGGCGACGCCCGTCCCGAGAGCCCGCTGTCTCAACTCTTCATGCGACGCGCGTTGGGCATGGCGCACGATTGATCGCAGTCGGTCTTCGTTATTTATTGCGGGCTCCGAAATAAATGCGGACACAGCGCGCCCGTTTCTGCTATTCGTGAAGTACGGCAGGGAGGATGCTGCCGCGTCATGAGGAGCCGGCGTCCGTACGGAAAAGCGCGGCCGGGAGGAAATCCATGTATCTCGGGCTCGATCTCGGCACGTCCGGCGTCAAGGCGCTGCTGATCGACGGGGATCAGCGGCCGATCGCGACGGCGCATAGTTCCCTGACGGTCAGCAGGCCTCATAACGGCTGGTCGGAACAGAATCCCGCGGACTGGATCGCGGCCGCCGAGCAGGCGATCGACGAATTGAAGCTTTCGCACCCGGCGGAAATCGCAGCGATCAAAGGTATTGGCCTGTCGGGTCAAATGCATGGCGCTACCCTGCTGGATAGAGGTGGCAATGTGCTACGCCCCTGCATTCTCTGGAACGACACAAGGAGCCATCACCAGGCAGCCGCGCTCGACGCCGATCCCCGCTTTCGCGAGATCACCGGCAACATCGTATTCCCCGGGTTTACGGCGCCGAAGCTCGCCTGGGTCAGGGAGAACGAACCCGATATTTTCGCGCGCGTTGCCAAGGTTCTCTTGCCGAAGGATTATCTTCGCTACTGGCTGACGGGCGAATTCATCTCCGAGATGTCGGATTCGGCCGGTACGTCATGGCTCGACGTCGGCAATCGGCGCTGGTCGGCGGATCTTCTCGCCGCAACCGAACTCGATGAAAGCCACATGCCGTCGCTGGTCGAGGGCACGGAGGAAGCGGGTCGCCTGAAGGCCGAGCTCACGGCGCGCTGGGGCATTTCCGGTCACGTGGTCGTTGCCGGCGGCGCGGGCGACAATGCGGCGTCCGCCTGCGGCATGGGCACCGTCAAGCCGGGGCACGCCTTCGTGTCGCTCGGTACGTCCGGCGTGCTCTTCGCGGCGAATGGAGCCTATCTGCCGAACCCCGCAAGCGCGGTTCACACCTTCTGCCACGCCCTGCCGCAGACCTGGCACCAGATGGGCGTGATCCTGTCGGCGACGGATTCGCTCAACTGGCTTTCGAATGTCACCGGGCACACGGCCGGTGATTTGACGAGCGAACTCGGTGACGATCTGCGCGCGCCCACGGGCGTCACGTTCCTGCCTTATCTCTCCGGCGAGCGCACGCCGCACAATGACGCGATCATTCGCGGCTCGTTCACCGGCCTGGCGCATCAATCCGACCGTCCCGCGCTGACGCAGGCGGTGGTCGAGGGCGTCGCCTTCGCCTTCCGCGACAGTCTCGAAGCGCTGCATGCGGCCGGCACCGAATTGACGCGCGTCACCGCCATCGGCGGAGGGTCGCGTTCGCGCTATTGGCTCAAATCCATCGCAACGGCGCTCGGCGTCTCCGTCGACCTGCCGTCGGATGGCGATTTCGGCGCTGCATTCGGGGCGGCCCGGCTTGGGCTGATCGCGGCCGAGAAAGCCGAGCCGGTTGCTGTCTGCGCGGCGCCAGAGACTGCCGAGACGATCGAGCCGGATGCCAATCTCGCATCCGCCTATGCGGATGCCTATTCGCGCTATCGCGCGCTCTACCCAGCCATCAGAGGAGTGTCATCATGAGCAGCGGTTTTTTCGGCGATATCAAGCCTGTTCGTTACGAGGGGCCTGAGAGCAGCAATCCGCTCGCCTATCGCCATTACAATCCGGACGAGGTGGTGCTGGGCAAGCGGCTCGAGGATCATCTGCGGTTTTCGATCGCCTACTGGCACTCGTTCGCCTGGCCGGGCGGCGATCCGTTCGGCGGCCAGACGTTCGAGCGACCGTGGTTTCCCAAGGCGGGCGCAGGCGACACGATGGAACTGGCCCGGCTGAAGGCCGACGTCGCCTTCGAGATGTTTTCGACGCTCGGCACGCCGTTCTACTGCTTCCACGATGCCGACGTGCGGCCCGAGGGCGACACGCTGCGCGAGAGCATTTCGCGGCTCGACGAGATCGCCGACGTGTTTGCAAAGAAGCAGGCCGAGACCGGCGTGAAGCTGTTGTGGGGCACGGCCAATTTGTTCTCGCATCGCCGCTATATGGGCGGTGCCGCGACCAATCCCGACCCGGACGTCTTTGCTTATGCGGCGGCGACCGTGAAGAGCTGCATCGACGTCACGCAGCGGCTCGGCGGCGAGAATTATGTGCTGTGGGGCGGCCGCGAGGGCTACGAGACGCTTTTGAATACCGATTTGAAGCGCGAGCGCCAACAGGCCGGGCGCTTCCTGTCGATGGCGGTGGAGTACGCCCGCAAGATCGGCTTCAAGGGCGCGATCCTGATCGAGCCCAAGCCGCAGGAGCCGACCAAGCACCAGTACGATTACGACGTCGCCACCGTCTACGGCTTCCTCAAGGATTTCGGGCTGGAGGGCGAGGTCAAGGTCAACATCGAGCAGGGCCACGCGATCCTGGCGGGACATTCCTTCGAGCACGAGCTGGCGCTGGCCAATGCGCTGGGCATCTTCGGGTCGATCGACATGAACCGCAACGACTACCAGTCGGGCTGGGACACCGACCAGTTTCCCAACAATGTGCCGGAGATGGCGCTGGCGTTCTATCATGTGCTCGCAGGCGGCGGGTTCACCACGGGCGGCACGAATTTCGACGCCAAGCTCCGGCGCCAATCGCTGGAGCCGGAGGACCTGCTCGAGGCGCATATCGGCGGCATCGATTGCTGTGCGCGGGGGCTGAAGGCGGCGGCGAAGATGATCGAGGACGAGGCGCTCTCAGGCCCGCTTGCGGAGCGCTATGCCGGCTGGGATGGCGCGGAAGCAAAGGCGATGCTGTCCGCGAACGCTTCGCTTGAGACAATCTCGCAGCGCGTGCTGACGAACGGCATCGAACCGCAGCCGCGCTCGGGACGTCAGGAGCGGTTGGAGAACATCGTCAACCGATACGTGTAGGGCCTCGACCTTGCCCATGTGACGCTTATGGCGGAGAACGCTGCCGACTAAATGCGGCTGGGAAACGCTCTATCTCCCTGTTTCCAGGCATGTTCGAAGCAAAACCGTTTCACATTTGCGATGGAAGTGTTCTAGTATACAAATGAAGCTGGCCCATGTGGCCGGCTTCACTGCATC
Organism: Mesorhizobium sp. CAU 1732; assembly: GCF_039888675.1. NCBI lineage: Bacteria > Pseudomonadati > Pseudomonadota > Alphaproteobacteria > Hyphomicrobiales > Phyllobacteriaceae > Mesorhizobium > Mesorhizobium sp. CAU 1732. The sequence continues at coordinate 77,376 of NZ_JBDQQR010000002.1, read as the reverse complement.
AGGGAGGAGCACCGCATGATCCGTCTCAACGCGTCGGCAGAGATTGCCGCGACTGCGGCAGGCCCGCGCTGGGAGCGCGCTGGCCGCAAGGCGGGCATCGTTCACATCGGCATCGGCGCGTTCCACAAGGCGCATCAGGCGGTCTACACCGACGACGCGCTCGCGGCCTCTGGCGGCGACTGGCTGATCGATGGCGTCAGCCTCAGGTCGGCGGACGTCGCCGAGGCGATGAACCCGCAGGACGGCCTCTATACATTGCTCGTTCGTGGACAGGAGGGTGTCGACGCGCGCGTGATCGGTTCGATCCGGCGCGTGCTGGTCGCGCCGCATGAACCGGAGGCCGTTCTGGAGGCGCTGGCATCGCCCGAGACGAAGATCGTCAGCCTGACGATCACGGAAAAGGGCTACGGCCTCGACCCGGCAACCGGCGGGATCGATCGGGCTCACCCGTCGATTGCGCCCGATCTTGCCGATCCGCGTCATCCGCGCGGTGCGGTCGGCTTCATCGTCGAAGGCTTGCGGCTTCGTCGCGACCGCAATCTTCCGGGCTTTACCGTTCTGTGCTGCGACAATCTTCCGTCGAACGGCCATGTGGTCGAGCGTCTGGTGAAAGAGTTCACCGGCGCAGTCCAGCCCGATCTTCTGGATTTCATCGATGCGAAGGTCACGTTTCCATCGACCATGGTCGATCGCATCACGCCGGCCAGCACGGAACAGACCGTCTTGGACGCGCAGGGACTAACGGGTCTGGAGGATCGCGCGGCTGTCGAGACCGAACCCTTCACGCAGTGGGTCATCGAGGACGATTTCGTCGCGGGCCGGCCCGATTGGGGCGCGGGCGGGGCGATCTTCGCAGCCGATGTCGCGCCTTACGAGAAGATGAAGCTCCGGATGTTGAACGGCGCGCATTCCATGCTCGCCTATTCGGGTTTCATGGCCGGCCACAAACATGTGCGCGATGTGATGCAGGATGCGTCGCTCGCGACGCTGGTTCGCCGGCACATGGGGGCCGCCGCAGCGACGCTCGACCCTGTGGCGGGCATATCGCTCGATGATTACGCGGACGATCTCGTGCGGCGATTCGAAAACCCGGAGATCGCACACCAGACCTATCAGATCGCGATGGACGGCACGCAAAAACTGCCCCAACGCTTGGCTGAGCCCGCACGTTTTGCGCTGGCGAACGGCCAGAAACCGGGTGCCTTTGCCTTCGCTGTCGCTGCCTGGATGCGCTATTGTCTCGGCATGGACGAGACCGGTGAACGATACAAGCTGCGCGACCCGCGTGACGCTGAAATCGAGGCGCTGCTGGCGGATACCGGCGGCGATTCGTCCTCGATCGTCGATCGGCTGATGAACCTGCCCGGCCTTTTTCCCGACGCAGTTGCGGCATCGCCGGAATGGAACCGGGCGGTTGCGAGCCGGCTGGAAACCATGATTTCCAAGGGCATGCGCGCGGCGATCGAGGATGAGGCGCGCAGCCTCGCTGGCTGACCTGCGCGGCGTTAACCATTAAGGCTGCCACTGTCGCGAAAGTTTCACCTCCCGGCCCTCATCGCGCCCGGTTCGGGAGCGATGGTCGCGACCATGATGATGACCGTTCACTCCCCTCATTCCCTCGCTGCCAACGACGCCGCCGATGCGGCTATCGACAGGCTTCTCGCAACCGAGGAAATCTCGATCGTGGACGGCCTGCTTGCACTGCCGCGCGCGCAGGAAGCGACGGCGGCAGTCGATCATTGGGGGCGGGCGGTTCACCGCCGGCTGGAAACGCGGCTGGCTGAGAGAATGCGGCGGATGATCGGCGCGGACGTTTAGGTTTACTGCACCACGAAGAAATTCTCGATCGAGGCAGCAGCTCGTCGCAAACCCGGCAGAAGTTCGCGCTCCATCCCGGCCACGGAATGGCGTGCGGACTGGGTCGAGATATTGATCGCAGCGACGATCCGGCCGGACCTGTCGCGGATCGGAACCGCGATGGAGCGCAAGCCGAGCTCGAGCTCCTCGTCCAGCGTCGCATAGCCCTGCTCGCGGGCTTCGCCGATCAGCCGCGCCAGTTCCGCCCGGTCGGTCACCGTTTTTGGCGTGTTGGCGTGTATCGTGGCCGAGGCGAGGAAGCGCTGCAACTCGGCGGGCGGCAGGTCCGACAGCAGGACCCGGCCCATCGCGGTGCAATGCGCGGGCAGGCGGGTGCCGACATGAAGCGCTACGCTCAGGATGCGTCGCCCCGCCACGCGGGCGACATAGACGACGTCCTCGTCCGCCAGGATCGCCGCCGAGCAGGATTCGTTCAGTTGCTGCGAAAGGTCGCGCATGAAGGGTTCGGCAAAGGACCAGAGCGACGAGCCCGACAGCCATGTACGTGCGACCGAGATCAGCCGCGAGGACAGCAGGAATTTGCGCCCGTCCTGCACCGCATAACCCGACGCCACCAAGGTAAGCAGGAAGCGGCGCGCGCCCGCCCGCGTCAATCCCGCCTTGTCGGCCATCTCGCTGAGCGTCAGGCCCGACGGATGTGCGGCGAGGATTTCCAGTACGCCAAGCCCACGCAAAAGCGACCCGACATGGTCGCGGCCTGCTGCCTGCTCGATTGACTCATCATCCGTGTTCATCTACGCATGTATCGCATAGGAAACATTTGTTCGCAATGCGAACTTTTTGGATGGGCGCCTATGCTGGCTGACGTTTGCGGGAAACGGTGATGAACAAGATTTATCCGGATATCGATGGTGCCTTGAATGGCATCGAGGATGGCATGGCCGTCATGATCGGCGGTTTCGGCGGTGCCGGTGCACCGACCGAGCTGATCCATGCGCTGGTCGAGCGCTACAAGAAGACCGGTTCGCCCGGCAACCTGACCGTCATCAATAACAATGCGGGCAATGGCGCGGTCGGCATCGCGGCGATGATCTATGCCGGCATGGTCGCCAAGATGGTCTGCTCGTTTCCACGCTCGACGGATCCCAAGGCGTTTACCGACAGATATCTGGCCGGCGAGATCGAACTGGAACTGGTGCCGCAGGGAACGCTGGCCGAGCGCATTCGCGCCGGGGGCGCGGGCATCCCCGCCTTCTACACGCCGACGAGCTACGGCACGCAGATCGCAGAGGGCAAGCCGGTCGCCGAGTTCGAGGGGCGCAATTACGTCCAGGAGCGCTGGCTGAAGGCCGACGTCGCGCTGATCAAGGCGGAACGCGCCGACCGCAAGGGCAACCTCACCTACAACAAGGCGGCGCGGAATTTCTCACCCCTGATGGCGATGGCCGCCAAGACGACGATCGTGCAGGCGCGCGAGGTCGTGGAACCCGGCGCGATCGATCCCGAACACGTCCTGACGCCGGGCATCTTCGTCAATCGCATCGTCGAGGTCGTGAATCCTGCCCAGGAAGAGGCTCTGTTGCGCGAGGTGACCAAGTGATGACGGCCAAGCTGACCAATGCACAGATCGCGTGGCGCGCGGCGCAGGACATTCCCGACGGTGCCTATGTGAACCTCGGCATCGGCTTCCCCGAGATGGTGGCCAAGTTCAAGCCGGACGGGCGCGAGGTCATCTATCACACCGAAAACGGCATTCTCGATTTCGGCGAAGCCCCGCCAGCGGGCGAGGAAGACTGGGACCTCATCAACGCCGGCAAGAAGGCCGTGACGCTGAATCCGGGCGCCTCGTTCTTCCACCACGCCGACTCGTTTGCGATGGTGCGCGGCGGCCACATCGACGTGGCCATTCTGGGCGCCTACGAGGTTGCCGAGAACGGCGATCTCGCCAACTGGAGCACAGGTCCGAAGTCGGTGCCTGCCGTGGGCGGCGCGATGGATCTCGTCAACGGCGTCAAGCGCGTCGCGGTCATCACCGACCACACGACGAAGGACGGGCGGCCGAAGCTCGTCAAGGCCTGCAGCCTTCCGCTGACCGGTGTCGGCTGCGTCACGACGGTCTATACGAGCCTCGCGGTGGTCGACATCGTTGACCGGCGTTTCGTCCTGCGCGAGAAACTTCCCGCCATCAGTCTTGCCGAATTGCAGGCCGTGACCGAAGCGACGCTCGTCGTTGACGGCACAATCGGCGATCTCATCGTACCGGAGCTCTAAAGATGACCGAAGCCTATATCTGCGACTACGTCCGCACCCCCATCGGCCGCTTCGGCGGGTCCCTCTCATCCGTGCGCACCGACGATCTCGGTGCCGTGCCGCTGAAGGCGCTGATGGAGCGCAATGGCGGCGTGGATTGGGACGCGATCGACGACGTGATCTATGGCTGCGCCAACCAGGCCGGCGAGGACAATCGCAACGTCGCGCGCATGGCCCTGCTGCTCGCGGGCTTGCCGAAGTCGGTGCCGGGCTCGACCGTCAACCGGCTCTGCGGTTCCGGCATGGATGCGCTGACGATCGCGGCACGTGCGATCAAGGCCGGCGAGGCGGAAATCATGATCGCCGGCGGCGTCGAGAGCATGTCGCGTGCACCTTTCGTGATCCCGAAGGCTGACACCGCTTTCTCGCGCAATGCGGAAATCTACGACACCACCATCGGCTGGCGGTTCGTCAATCCGCTGATGAAGAAGCAATACGGCGTCGATTCCATGCCGGAAACCGGCGAGAACGTCGCAGAGCAGTTCCAGGTGAGCCGCGCCGATCAGGACGCGTTTGCGGTTCGCAGCCAGGACAAGGCCGTCGCGGCACAGGCCAATGGCCGCCTCGCGAAGGAGATCGTTCCCGTCACCATCCCGCAGCGCAAGGGCGACCCGATCGTGGTCGACAAGGACGAGCATCCGCGCGCGGGCACGACCGTCGAAACGCTCGGCAAACTCGGCACGCCCTTCAAACGAGAAGGTGGCACGGTGACCGCGGGCAACGCCTCGGGCGTCAATGACGGCGCGGCTGCCATCATCGTCGCGTCGGAAGCCGCGGTGAAGAAATACGGGCTGACGCCGATCGCGCGCATCGTGGGCGGTGCTGCCGCCGGTGCCGAGCCGCGCATCATGGGCATCGGTCCTGTGCCCGCGACCAGCAAGCTCTGCGCGCGCCTCGGCCTCAAGCCTTCGGATTTCGACGTCATCGAACTCAATGAAGCCTTTGCCTCCCAAGGCATCGCCGTGCTCCGCGAACTCGGTATCGCCGAGGACGCGGAGCACGTGAACCCGAATGGTGGGGCGATCGCGCTTGGGCATCCCCTTGGCATGTCCGGGGCGCGCATCTCCGGCACGGCGGCGCTCGAACTGCGCGAGCGCGGCGCCAAGCTGGCGCTGGCAACGATGTGCATCGGCGTCGGCCAGGGCATCGCAGTGGTGCTGGAACGCGCCTGACCGGCAAACGGCAGATCAAAAGAAGGCAAAGGCGGCGGGCTGAAAGGCCCGCCGCCTTTTTTCATGGCCAACAATCTTCGGTTGCAGACGGGCCGTCTTTCCACGAATGTCACGTCGGGGAGCGGGCAACATCCGAGGAGAATGCCGTGACGATGGAATCCTGTAGGTCCGCCTGCTTTCGATCGCTGCATATCGCAGCGCTTCTTTTCGTCGTCGCGTTTGGCGGCATCGCCCATGCCGATGATGCCACCGATCATCTTGGCGTGCCGGGTCCGATCTCCTTCGACGGAAAAGCCTATGCGCTCGCCTGGAGTGCGCAGCCATCGCCCGTCTACACGAAGCAGGAATACGTGCCGGTCGGACAGGCCGTTCAAAGATATGAGACGATGCTGATGATCGAACTGGTGGCGGAAGGCATCGATACCAACGGCGCGCTGGCCGCCCAGGTAAACATGCTCAACCAGCGCAAAGGCAGTGATCCGCTTTTGAACATGGACGTCATCCAGAACCAGCAGACCGGCGAGGCGATCCTCGATTTCATCCTGAGCAGCAAGGATGAAAACGGCCAGTACATCGCCGCGTGGAACGCTTATCGCTATTCGCCCTACGCAGGTCCGGACGGCAAGACGGGCGTGATGCTCTTCGCCATCAGTCATCGCGCCTATGGTGATGACGCCGTGCGCGCATTTCTCGGAAATCTCAAAGCGGTACGACCGGATCAGATCAACAAGGTGGCGCAGTTTACACTGCCGGCATTGTCGCCAGCGCGTTAAGGTCGAACCCCGTGTTCTGATAGATCACGCCTCGATCCAGTCGACGGTATCGAGGCCCGGAACGAAGCGGAAGGCGCGATCGCTGGTAACGAGCGTCGCGTGCGCCTCCAGCGCATGGGCAGCGATCAGCATGTCGAGCGGCGAGAGCGCTTTGCCTGCCTTCTTCATGTCGGCGCGGAGAGTGCCGTAAACTTCAGCCGTCGATTCGGTCCAGTCCAGGATTTGTACGTTGCGAAAGAAATCGGCGATGCTGCGGGCCAGATGCCGTGCGGCTGGTTTCTGCGCGAGACCGAATTGCACTTCGCCATAGGAAATCGCTGAGACGCGAAGGGGAAGAGCGCCAAGCTCTAACAAGCGTTCATCAAGGGTTTCCGATCTGCGATGAACAGCCGCGCTGATGGTATTCGTATCGAGCAACCATATTTTCATGCGAGCGGATCGTCGCGCTCATGCTGTCCCTGCTCCCGGTGCTCGAGGAACCCCTCCAGTTCCCAATCGGGGATTTTCGTGCGCGATTTGAAGAACGCATCAAGCGTCCCTGCCGCCTCGACTTTGGACGAAAGGATCACCTCGCCCGGATTGGGTCCCGGACGAAACTCCACCTCCGTCCCCTCGAAGCGGAATTCGGCTGGAATGCGGACAGCCTGGCTGCGTCCGTTCTTGAAAAGTTTGCCGATGACACCCACCGCAGCGCCTCCATGTCCATGGTATATACCATGATATAGACCAATCGGTTCTCGGCTTCAACGAACTCAGCGCTTTCGCATTCTCACCGGCGCTTGGCCAAACGCATTCGAAAAGGCCCGGCTGAAGGCGGAGGCCGACGAAAAGCCTGTTCTGGCGGCGATGTCGGCCATCGGTTCCGCCGTATCGAGCACCAGCCGCCGCGCCACGTTGAGCCGGAGACGCAGATAATAGGCCCCCGGCGTTTCGCCGATCGCGGAGGCGAAGATCGTTTCCAGCGTCCGTGCCGTGATGCCGGCCCGCCGCGCGATCGCCGAGACGGGCAGGGGGCGATCGACGTGGCTTTCCATCAGCCGGATCGCCTGGGCCAGGCGCGGGTCGTACCCGTCGAGCCGTCCCAGCGATACGAGCGGCTGGGCGTCCGTCGCCGCGCGAGCCTGATCGTAGATGAACACGCTCGCCACATCGAGCGCCACGGCCATGCCAAGACGCGAACGGATGAGGTGCAGCATGAGATCGAAGGTCGGTGATGCGCCGCCGGCCGTGAAGACCGGCCCGTCGATCACATAGCGATCCGGACGCACGTCGCACCCGGGAAAGCTCGCCGCGAAGTCTTCCAGATCCTCCCAGTGCGTGGTGGCCGCGCGGCCTTCGAGCAGACCCGTGCGGCCGAGCAGCCAGCTTCCCGCTTCGATGCCGCCATAGGCGCTGGCAGCCTTCGCCGCACGCCTGAACCCCGTCACGAGTGCGGCCGTCGCCTCATTGCGCGTGCCGAAGCCGCCGATCGCGATCAGCACATCCGCCTCGGCCGCTGGATCGAAGCGATCGGTGGCGACCGGGATGCCGGATGTCGTCATCGCAGGCCTTCCATCCGGTGAAACCAGCGTCCAGTCGAACACCGTCTTGCCGACGACGCGGTTTGCAGCGCGAAGTGGATCGATGGCGGAGGCGACGCACATGACTGATGCGCCCGAAAACACGAGTATCGTCATCGTCAATGGCGACGCGGTCGGCCTGAAGATCGATGGGCTTGCGTTTTTTGTCATGTCTATTTCGTAAAGTGCAAAGCAATCATCGGCAAGTCGGGCATGCTGTGCGCCAATCGAGTTGGGAGAAGCCGATGCCATTGGCCATGAATCGCGAGGTTTTCATCACCTGTGCCGTCACCGGATCGGGTGGCACGCAGGATCGGAGCCCGCACGTGCCGCGCTCGCCGAAGCAGATCGCGGACTCCGCGATAGACGCCGCCAAGGCGGGAGCGGCCGTCGTCCATTGCCACGTGCGCGATCCTGAAACGGGTGCGCCGCGCCGCGACATCGCACTTTACCGGGAAGTGACGGAGCGCATTCGCGACGCCGAGGTCGATGTGGTGCTGAATCTGACAGCCGGCATGGGCGGCGACATGATTTTCGGCTCGACCGAAAGCCCGCTGCCATTGAAGGAAAAGGGCACGGACATGGCAGGCGCCACCGAGCGCGTCGAGCATGTGCGCCAATGCCTGCCGGAAATCTGCACACTGGATTGCGGCACGATGAATTTCGCCGAGGCCGACTACGTGATGACCAACACGCCCGGCATGCTGCGCGCCATGGGCGGCATGATGACCGCAATGGGCGTGAAGCCCGAAATCGAGGCGTTCGACACCGGCCATCTCTGGTTCGCCAAGCAACTGGTCGAGGAAGGCGTGCTTGCGCCCGATGCGCTGGTTCAGCTTTGCATGGGTGTGCCGTGGGGCGCTCCCGACGATCTCAACACATTCATGGCGATGGTGAACAACGTGCCGAAGGAATGGACCTTCTCCGCCTTCGCGCTGGGCCGAAGCCAGATGGCCTATGTGGCCGCGTCCGTTCTCGCGGGCGGCAATGTCCGCGTCGGGCTCGAGGACAATCTCTGGCTCGACAAGGGCGTGCTTGCAACCAACGCACAACTGGTCGAGCGCGCGGTGACGGTCGTCGAAAACCTCGGCGCGCGGGTGATCGGACCGGACGAGGTGCGCAAGAGGCTGGGGCTCACGAAGCGGGCGCCGATCAACGGATAGGAGGCGTATGGCGCCGACCATGCTGGAGCTTGGCGTTCTCGCCGCGACATTGTTGCTGTTTGCAGCACCGCTTGCGACCCGCTTCGGGACTGCGGTCCGGCTGGTGAGTGTGTGTCTGGCGGGCCTGATCGCTGTTTTTCTGCTCGCGGCTTTTGCAAACTGGACTGCTGATCCACATGGTTATGACAGGCTGCTTGCGCTTCTTCTGCTCTGGCCATTCCTTGTCGGTGTGGCGGCCCGTTCCGTGTTGTTTCTGCTGGAACGGGCAGGCCGGTCGGAACCTCCTCTGGGAGGACGAAGGCAATTCATGTTGATTGCACTGCTCGGCCTGCCGATCGCGATTGGTCCCATCATGTTTCTGATCTTCGGCTGATGAATTACTGCCGGCGTCAATTCGAGCTATCTGGAAAGGTTGAGGAATGACCATCACGAAAGCAGCGTGCATCGGCGGCGGCGTCATCGGCGCGGGATGGGTTGCCCGTCTGGTGCTCAATGGCATCGACGTGGCGATCTTCGATCCCGATCCGGAAGCCGACCGCAAGGTCGGCGAAGTGATGAAGGGCGCGCGGCGCGCCTATAAAAGGATGGTGCCGGGCGGCCTGCCGAAAGAAGGCAGGATCACCTACGCAAAGACCATCGCCGATGCCGTGGCCGGTGTGGATTTCATCCAGGAAAGCGTGCCGGAACGGCTCGACTTGAAGCACAAGGTGCTGGCCGAGATCGATCTTCACGCGCCTGAGCGGGCCATCATCGGCTCGTCCACCTCGGGCATCAAGCCGTCCGACATGCAGCCGGCGATGAAGAAGCATCCCGAGCGGCTGGTGGTCGGTCATCCCTTCAACCCCGTCTACCTGCTGCCGCTGGTCGAGATCGTGGGTGGCGAGCAGACCTCCGCAGAGGCGATCGAGCAGGCGCGCTCGCTCTACGCCTCGATCGGCATGAAGCCGGTCGTCGTGCGCAAGGAAATCGAGGCGTTCGTCGGCGACCGCCTGCTGGAAGCCATGTGGCGCGAGGCGCTGTGGCTCATCAAGGATGGCATCACGACCGTCGAGGAACTCGACGACATCATGCGCTATTCGTTCGGTCTTCGCTGGGCGCAGATGGGCATGTTCCAGGTCTATCGCATCGCCGGTGGCGAGGCCGGCATGCGGCACTTCATGGCGCAGTTCGGGCCGTGTCTGTCATGGCCGTGGACGAAGTTGATGGACGTGCCGGAGTTCAATGACGAACTGGTCGATCTGATCGCCGGGCAGTCGGACGAGCAGTCCGGTGCCTATTCGATCCGCGAACTCGAAAAAATCCGCGACGACAATCTCGTCGCGATCATGGAAGCGCTGGGCAAGCAGAACAAGGGCAAGGGGTGGGGCGCGGGCGAGCTTCACAACGACTACACGAAGCGCCTGGCGAAGCTTGCAGGCGCCAAGCCGTCCAAGGCGGCAGCCAAGGCGAAGGCGGACAAGCCGAAGAAGAAAAAGAAGGGCTGAGCATGAATTTCGGCCTCACGGACGAACAGCGCCTCATCGTCGAGACCACGCGGGCCTTTGTTGAAACCGAGCTCTATCCGCATGAGATGGAGGTCGAGCGGACCGGCCATCTGCGCATGGAGCTGATCCGGGAAATCCAGCAAAAAGCGATCGCTGCGGGTCTCTACGCGGCCAACATGCCGGAGGAGGTCGGCGGCGCCGGCCTCGATACGCTGACGTGGCTGCTCTACGAGAAAGAGCTCGGTCGCGCCAATTATGCGCTGCACTGGACCTGCGTCGCGCGGCCGTCCAACATTCTCCTTGCCGGCACGCCGGAGCAGCGGGAAAAGTATCTCTATCCCTGCATGCGCGGCGAGACGTGGGATTGCCTCGCCATGACCGAGCCGGGCGCGGGCTCCGATTTGCGCGGCATGAAGGCGACGGCGGTGCAGGACGGGACCGATTGGGTTCTGAACGGCACCAAGCATTTCATCAGCCATGCCGACATCGCCGGTTTTGCCATCGTCTTCATGGCGTCCGGCGAAGAGGAAACGCCACGCGGCAGGCGAAAGAAAATCACTGCGTTCTTCGTGGACAAGGGCACGCCCGGCTTCACCGTGCGCGACGGTTACCGCAACGTCTCGCATCGCGGCTACACCAATGCGATCCTCGAATTCGACGATTGCCGGCTGCCGGCAAGCCAAGTGCTCGGCGAGGTCCATAAAGGCTTCGACGTCGCCAGTTCCTGGCTCGGCGCGACGCGGCTCCAGGTCGCCGCGACCTGCCTCGGGCGCGCGGAGCGCGCGCTTGGCCTTGCCATCGACTACGCGGCTAGCCGAGAGCAGTTCGGCCAGCAGATCGGCAAGTTCCAGGGCGTGTCCTTCAAGCTGGCCGACATGGCGACCGAGCTGAAGGCGGCCAATCTGCTCACCATGGAAGCGGGCTGGAAATACGACGCCGGCACGGTCACGGACGAGGACATGGCGATGGCCAAGCTGAAGGCGACCGAGATGCTCGCCTTCGTCGCCGATGAGGCGATCCAGATCCATGGCGGCATGGGGTTGATGGACGACCTCCCGCTGGAGCGCATCTGGCGCGACGCGCGGGTGGAGCGCATCTGGGAAGGCACCAGCGAAATCCAGCGACACATCATCAGTCGCGCGCTCCTGCGGGCGGTGGGGGGATAGCCTTGCGACTGCATGCAGCGGCCGGCAGGCCAGAGGGGGGTGCCTGTGCAGCGCCTTGACCGCCTCCTCCGCCCTCGCACCATCGCCGTCATCGGCGGCGGGTTCTTCGGCACGAACGTCGTTCGCCAGTCGCTCAAGATGGGCTTTGCCGGCGAAATCTGGCCGGTGCATCCGAACAAGGCCGAGATCGAGGGCGTTCGCGCCTATCGCTCCATCGAGGATCTGCCGGGCGCTCCGGACGCGACCTTCATCGGCGTCAACCGGCGCCTGACGGTGGAGATGGTGCGGGCGCTTGCCGGGCGAGGGGCGGGCGGTGCGGTGTGCTTTGCGGCCGGGTTCCTGGAGGCGGATGCCGACGATGTCGATGGTGCGCAACTCCAGGCCGACCTCATCGCGGCGGCCGGCGACATGCCCATCATCGGGCCGAATTGCTACGGGCTGATCAACTATGCCGAGGGCGCGCTTCTGTGGCCCGACCAGCATGGCGGGCAGCGCCTGGCGGAAGGGTCACGCGGCGTCGCGATCATCACGCAGTCGTCCAATATCGCCATCAACATGACGATGCAGAAGCGCGGGCTGCCTGTGGCCTACATCATGACGGCGGGAAACCAGGCACAGACCGGCCTGTCGGAGATGGCGCTGGGCCTGATCGAGGACGAGCGGGTTTCGGTGCTGGGCCTGCATATCGAAGGGTTCGATTCTGTGGCGGGTTTCGAGCGGTTGGCATCGCGCGCGCGCGAATTCGGCAAGCCGATCGTCGCCATGAAGGTCGGGCGCTCCGAGCAGGCGCGCACCGCCACGATCTCGCATACGGCCTCGCTCGCCGGCTCCGATGCAGCCTCCGATGCGTTTCTCAAACGGCTCGGCATTGCGCGGGTCGATACGATCCCGTCCTTCCTCGAAACACTCAAACTGCTGCATGTCGCCGGGCCGCTGGCGGGCAGGCGCCTGTCTTCGATGAGCTGTTCGGGCGGCGAGGCCTCCGTCATGGCGGATGCCGCAGAGGGAAGGCGCGTGCATTTCCCGGCTCTGGACGATGCACACCGCGCCACCGTCAAGGCGACGCTCGGGCCGCTCGTGGCGATCGCCAATCCGCTCGACTACCACACCTTCATCTGGAACGACCGGCCGGCGATGACGGCGACCTTTTCCGCCATGGTCTCGGGCGGCTTCGATCTCAATTTGCTGGTGCTCGATTTTCCGCGCAGCGACTGCTGTTCCGATGCCGATTGGTGGCCGACGGTCGATGCGTTCTCGGCGGCGCTCAAGACGCATGGGGCGAAGGGCGCCATCGTCGCCTCGATGGCGGAGAACCTGCCTGAAGAATATTGCGCCGAGCTGATCGAGCGCGGCATCGTACCGCTGCACGGGATCGCCGACGCGTTCGATGCTGCGGAGGCGGCGGCGTTTGTTGGCGAGGCTTGGCTTGTTCCTTCCTCTACCCCCATTGGGGGGAGAGGTGGCCCGGCGAAGCCGGGACGGAGTGGGGGCAAAGCAGCGGAGCACTACCCCCACTCCGCCTCGCTACGCTCGGCACCTCTCCCCCTTAAAGGGGTAGAGGAAAGGCGCGCCCTCGACGAAGCCCTAGCCAAATCCATGCTCGCCGAATTCGGGCTGCCGGTTCCTGCCGGGCGCCGCGCGGCCACCTCTGACGAGGCTGTTGAGGCAGCCGCCGCGCTTGGCTATCCCGTCGCCCTGAAGGCGCTGGGTGTCGCACACAAATCCGAACTGGGCGCTGTGTGGTTGAACCTGCGCGACGCGGACGCCGTCCAAGCTGCCGCTCAGGGCCTCGCGCCGCTCGGCTGTGGCCTCTATGTCGAGCGCATGGTGGCGGGCGGGGTGGCTGAGCTGATCGTCGGTGTCACGCGCGATCCCCTGTTTGGCCCCGTGATGACGATCGGCACCGGCGGCGTGCTGGTCGAATTGCTGCAGGATTCAGTGACGCTGCTGCTTCCGTCGTCGCGTGGCGATATCGATGCGGCGTTGCGGTCGCTGAGACTGTTCCCGCTGCTGGACGGTTACCGAGGCAGACCGAAGGCCGACGTCGACGCGGCTGTCGATGCCATCGCGCAGATCGCCGATTTCGCGCTGGCAAACGCGGGCCGCCTCGAAGAACTGGACATCAACCCGCTGATCGTGTGCGAAATCGGTCACGGTGCCTGGGTTGCGGATGCATTGCTGGTGATGACGGAGTGAAATGATGAGCGACATTGTAAAGACCCGCCGCGACGGCGCGGTCCTCGAAATCACGCTCGATCGGCCCAAGGCGAATGCGATCGACCTCGCCACGTCGCGCCTCCTGGGGCAGACGTTCCAGTCCTTCCGCGACGATCCGGGCCTGCGCGTCGCCATCGTGAAAACGGCGGGCGACAAGTTCTTCTCTGCGGGCTGGGATTTGAAGGCCGCCGCCGGTGGCGATGCGGTCGATGGCGACTACGGTGTCGGCGGCTTCGGCGGCCTGCAGGAACTGCGCGACATGAACAAGCCCGTCATCGCCTGCGTCAACGGCATGGCGGTGGGCGGCGGCTTCGAACTGGCGCTGTCCTGCGACCTGATCTACGCCTCCGACCATTCCTCCTTCGCGTTGCCTGAAATCCGGGCGGGCACACTTGCCGACGCAGCGACCGTGAAGCTGCCGAAGCGCATGCCGTATCACGTCGCGATGGACCTCCTGCTCACCGGCCGCTGGATGGACGTTGCAGAGGCGCATCGCTGGGGCCTCGTCAACGAGGTCCTGCCCGCCGACAAACTCGAAGACCGCGTGTGGGAGATCGCGCGGCTCCTGGCGGGTGGTCCGCCGCTCGTCTTCGCATCGATCAAGGAGGTCGCGCGGGAGGCGGAGGCGATGACCTTCCAGGAGGCGATGAACTGGATCACCAAGCGCAAGTTCCGTACCGTGGACGAGCTTTACGCGTCGGAGGACAATATGGAGGGCTTCAAGGCATTCGCTGAGAAACGCGATCCGGTCTGGAAGGGCAAATGACGACCGATTACGCCACGCTCATCGACGCCGAGACCTGGGCTTTCATCGACCGCACCAATGCGTTCTACCCGCCCGATACGATCGACTACACGATCGTGCAGCAACGTGAGATTTACGATCGCATGTGCCGCGCGTTCTTCGCCGGATACCCGGACGGCGTTGTGGTCGAGACCACGGCGATCGACGTGCAGAGCCATGCCATCCCGATCCGCATCTATCGGCCGGCGATAACGAACGAAGCCGCGATGGTTCTCTATTTCCATGGCGGCGGCTTCATTCTCGGTGGCCTCGACAGCCATGACGATGTCTGCGCCGAACTGTGCGCACGAACCGGTTTCGAGGTCGTGTCGGTCGATTACAGGCTGGTGCCGGAGCACATCCATCCGGCCGCGTTCAATGATGCGATGTCGGCCTTCGGCTGGGCAACTGACACCTATGCGTGCCCGATCCTGCTCTGCGGCGATTCCGCTGGCGGGGCTCTCGCTGCCACGGTCGCGCACGCAACGCGCGGTCATGCGCGCCGGCCCATCGGCCAGGTCCTGATCTATCCGGGGCTGGGCGGCGACATGGGCAAGGGTTCCTATATCGAGCACGCCGACGCGCCGATGCTGACCACCCGCGAGGTCGCATTCTACAAGGATATACGCACGGGCGGAAAAGCGGCTGCGCCGGACAAAACGGCGGCGCCGCTTGCCGACACGGATTTCGCGAACCTGCCGCCGACCGTGGTCATCACCGCGCAATGCGACCCGCTGTCCTCGGACGGGGAAACCTATCGCGATGCGATCCTCGGTGCAGGCGGCAAAGCCTTCTGGCACGAGGAGCCGGGTCTGGTGCACGGCTATCTGCGCGGCCGTCATACGGTTGGCCGGGCGCGCGAAAGTTTTACGAGGATCGTCGAAGCGTTGCGCGCGCTCGCGCGCCGCGACTGGCCCTTCTGACGCGGAGTCCGGGCTTCCTTTCCTCCTGACGCAATGCTGTCAGCACCCTCCCTCTATGGTCGCGTCCGTAGGGTGAGGGCCTTCGACTGTCTCGCGGTCCGACGCCCCAAATCTTCAATCGCCCAGGGTTTTGCTTCGGCATTGTCGGTTTGCAGCGTTCGCGTTCGTCCTTCGGTGAACGCACGAGCCGATGCAGAGGGAACGACATGTCTGACCTAGCACACAAGCAATCGTCCGTTGAGCCATCGGAGCCCAAGGCGGGTCGGCGCGAATGGATCGGCCTCGCCGTCATTGCGCTTCCATGCCTGCTTTACTCCATGGATTTGACGGTGCTGAACCTCGCCGTCCCGCGCCTCAGCGCCGACCTGCAACCATCCGCCGCGCAGCTTCTCTGGATCGTGGACATCTATGGTTTCATGGTTGCCGGCGCGCTGATCACCATGGGGACGCTGGGCGACCGCATCGGCCGGCGCAAGCTCCTGATGATCGGCGGGGTCTTCTTCGGCGTGGCGTCCGTTCTGGCCGCGTTCTCGACCAGCGCCGAGATGCTGATCGTCGCTCGTGCCATGCTGGGGCTGGCGGCGGCGACACTCGCGCCGTCCACGCTCTCGCTCATCCGCAACATGTTCCTCGACCCGAAGGAGCGGACATTCGCGATCGGCGTGTGGATCGCCAGCTTTTCCGCAGGCGGCGCGATCGGTCCGCTGATCGGTGGCGTGCTGCTTACATGGTTCTGGTGGGGTTCGGTCTTCCTGATCGCGGTGCCGGTGATGGGGCTGCTTCTGGTGCTCGCACCGATCCTGCTGCCGGAATATCGCGACCCGGATGCGGGCCGGCTCGATATCGCCAGCGCCGCGCTGTCGCTCATTGCGGTCCTGTCTATCATCTATGGCGTGAAGCACAGCGCGGTCGCCGGGCTCGATGCGATCTCGCTCGGCACGATCGCGCTTGGCATCATCGTCGGCTGGCTTTTCCTGCGCCGCCAGCGCCACATCGAAACGCCGATGATCGACCTGTCGTTCTTTGCCTCCAAAGGGTTCAGCGCGGCACTCACCATCAATGTATTCGGCTTCTTCGCGGCCTTCGGCTCGTTCCTTCTGATCGCGCAATATCTGCAACTCGTTATCGGCCTCTCGCCGCTGGAGGCGGGGCTGTGGTCGGCGCCGTCCGCGATCGGCTTCATCGGCGGCTCGATGCTCGCGCCTGCGCTGGCAAGCCGCATCCGCCCGGCATGGCTGATGTCCGGCGGTCTGGTGATCGCGGCTGTCGGCTTTGCCACGCTGTCGGTGGCGGCCGGACTGTCGTCGCTCATCCTGATCGTTACCGCCTGTATCGTCCTGTCGTTCGGGCTCGCGCCGGTCTTCACGCTGGCGACCGACCTGATCATCGGCAAGGCTCCGCCGGAGCGCGTGGGCACGGCTGCCGGCATGGCGGAGACCAGCTCCGAATTCGGCGGCGCACTCGGCATCGCCATCCTCGGCAGCGTCGTCGCTGTGCTCTATCGGACAGCGATGGTCGCCACGCTGCCAGCCGGGCTTCCTGATGAAACGGAGGCGGTCGCGATCGACACTGTAGGGGGCGCGATCGCGCAGGCCGATCTCCTGGGTGCGCAGGGAGAGGCGCTGCGCCTTGCCGCCCAGACGGCATACGGGGATGCCTTCTCTATCGCCGCGCTCATCTGTGCAGCCGTTGCGCTGTGCGCCGCTATCATCACCGCTATCGCATTGCGCGATGGCAAGCCGGTCGCGACGCGCGACGACGCGTGCGTGACCGAGCCGGCAGAGTAGACGTCAAGACAGGAACGGCTTTGCCGTCATCGTATCGGGGATTGCGACGCCCATACGTTTGAGGATCGTCGGCGCGAGTTGCAATTGGTCGAGCAGCACGTCCGGTTTCGGTCCCTTCGCCTTGCCGAAATAGTAGAGCGCGAAGTCCTGCTGATCTTCGCCGGCGCCGCCGTGGTGGCCGCGGTCGCTCTGGCCGTGGTCCGCCGTCACGATCACCTCGTAGCCGGCCTCCAGCCATCGCGGCAGGAAGGCTGCGAGCATGGCGTCCATGCCGGCGCATGCATGATCCATTTCTTCGCATTCGTGATGAAAGCGGTGGCCCATGGAATCCAGTGTGCAGGTGTGAAGGATGCCGTAGTCGATGCCGTGGCGCTTGCAGAGCATGGTGAGCGTGGCGAAGAGGTCGACGTCCGACGGCGTCATCTGGTTCTTCAGATTGTAGCCCGTCATCGTGTGGAACCGGCCATGCGTGATCGGCCCGCCGGGCTCGTCATACTCCATGTCTTCGACAAGATCGAAGGGGTAGCGGTTGAAGAATTCCGACCAGTAGGAATGCGTCACTGCGCCGGTCTTGCCGCCCGCCTTGGTGATCTCCGAGAAGAGGTCGGGAAAATCCACCTTGTGGCGAACCTCGTTGGAATGGATGCCATGCTGCTGCGGCGAAACGCCGGTGTGGATGGACGCGTAGCAGCAGGCCGACGTCGACGGCAGCACCGCGCGCATCTTCCAGACGCGCGCGGCGCCCGATTGCACCCAGCCTTCGAGATTGCCGAAAAGCCTGCGCCAGTTGCGATAGGGAACGCCATCCAGAATGATGAGCAACAGTTTGGACTTCAGCGCCATCGATGGCTCCGTTTCTGAATGCGTATCGATCAATAGCTAGTTGCCGGCGCTGGCCATGCGTCGGCCGCCGATCGCCTTTTCCAGCCAGCCGATCTCCATCTCTGGGACCGAGGACAGGAGCAGGTCGGTGTAATCGTCGAAGGGCGGCGTCAACACGGTCGATTTCGTGCCGTAGCGCACGACCTGACCGCGATACATGACCGCGATGGAATCCGCGATCGCCTTCACCGTCGCGAGGTCGTGGGTGATGAAGAGGTATGCGACGTCCTCCTCCGCCTGCAGATCAAGCAGGAGGCGCAGGATGCCATGCGCAACGAGCGGATCGAGCGCGCTGGTGACTTCGTCGCAGATGATCAGCTTGGGCTTGGCCGCCAGCGCCCGCGCGATGCAGACGCGCTGTTTCTGGCCGCCCGAAAGCTCGGCCGGGTAGCGGTCTGCGAAGCCTTGGCCCATCTCGATCTTGTCGAGCAGTTCGGCGACGCGACGGTCGCGTTCCTTGCCGCGAATGTTGAAGTAGAACTCCAGCGGCCTGCCGATGATCGTCGCGACGGTCTGGCGCGGGTTCATGGCCACGTCGGCCATCTGGTAGATCATCTGCAATTCACGCAGGTCGTCACGCTTGCGGCTCGACAGGGACTTCGACAGCGTTCGTCCCGCGAAGGTGATCGTTCCATCCGTGGGCGGAAGCAGGCCGGTGATGGCGCGTGCCAGCGTCGATTTGCCGGAGCCGGATTCACCGACCACCGCCAATGTCTGGCCGGGGAAGATATCCACCGACACGTCGTTCAGCACCTTGATCGCGCTGTTGCCGTAGGATGCCGTGATGTTCTTCACCGACAGAATTGGCGCTTGCCCTTCCGCGGCGGCTTTTTCGGCATGTTCGATCTCGTGAACGGAGACGAGCTGGTTGGTGTATTCCTGCCGCGGCTCCTTGATGATCTGACGCGTATCGCCCCATTCGACCAGCTTGCCGTGGCGCAGCACCATGATCTCGTCGGACACCTGCGCGACGACCGCGAGGTCGTGCGTGATGTAGAGCGCGGCGACGCCGGTGTCGCGGATCGCGTCCTTGATCGCCGCCAGCACGTCGATCTGGGTGGTCACGTCGAGCGCGGTCGTCGGCTCATCGAAGACGATCAGGTCGGGCTGCGAGCAGAGCGCCATCGCTGTCATGACGCGCTGGAGCTGGCCGCCGGAAACCTGGTGCGGGTAGCGATTGCCGATGTTGTCGGGGTCGGGCAGGCTGAGCTTCTTGAAGAGCGCCTTCGCACGCTTCTCGGCTTCCGCACGTGACGCGCTGCCATGCTCGACGGTCGCCTCGACCACCTGATCCATCAGCTTGTGCGCGGGATTGAACGCGGCTGCTGCGGATTGGGCGACGTAGCACACCTCCTTGCCGCGGATGCGCCGGATGCCGCCTTTGCCGGATTTCATGATGTCGCGGCCGTTGAGCAGCACCTCACCGCCGGTGATCCGGACGCCGCCACGGCCGAACGCCATGGAGGACAGCCCGATCGTGGACTTGCCCGCGCCGGATTCGCCGATGAGCCCCAGAACCTTGCCACGCTCGAGCGTCAGCGAGACGTCGTCGACGATGGTGACGTTGCGCGGCTCTTCGCCCGGAGGATAGACGGTCGCTTCGATGCGCAGATTGCGGATGTCGAGAAGCGTGCCGTCATGCTTGGGCTTTTGCGGTTTCCTAGCCATTGCCGCGTCCTCCCTTGAGGTCGGTGGTGCGGTTGAGGATCCAGTCCGCGACGAGGTTGACCGAGATCGCCAGCGCGGCGATCGCGGCTGCCGGAATGAGGGCTGCCGGGATGCCGAAGACGATGCCGTCCTTGTTTTCCTTCACCATGCCGCCCCAATCCGCTTCCGGCGGCTGGACGCCGAGGCCGAGGAAGGAGAGGGCCGACAGGAAGAGCACCGCGTAGATGAAGCGCAGGCCGAGTTCGGAGATGAGCGGCGAGAGCGCGTTGGGCAGGATTTCGCGGAAGATGATCCAGCCCATGCCTTCGCCGCGCAGTTTCGCGGCCTCGACGAAATCCATCACGTTGATATCGACGGCGACGGCACGCGTCAGGCGATAGACGCGCGTCGAGTCGAGGATGCCCATCACGAGGATCAGCGTGAGGATCGTTGTGGGCAGCACCGAGAGGACGACGAGGCCGAAGATCAGCGTCGGGATCGCCATCAGGAGATCGACGAAGCGCGACATGAGCGTGTCGAACCATCCGCCCAGCACGGCGGCCGTCAGGCCGAGTATCGCGCCGAGCGTGAAGGACAGTGCGGTCGCCATGGCGGCGATGAAGATCGTCGTGCGGGCGCCGTAGATCATGCGCGACAGCAGGTCGCGTCCGAGATTGTCGGTGCCGAGCCAATACTGGCCCGACATCGGTTCCCAGACGCCACCCACGATCTGGCCCTTGCCGAACGGCGCGATCCAGGGCGCGAAGATCGCGGTGATCAGGAACAGGGCCGTCAGCGTGAGCCCGATCGCAGCACCGGGGGTTATGCGTTTGAAATCAAGCATGCCGGGCGTCTACCTCGGATGTCTCAGTCGCGGATTCGCGAGGATTGCGGCGATGTCTGCGAAGATGTTCAGGCTGATGTAAACCGCTGCGAATATGAGGCCGACTGCCTGGACGACCGGGACGTCGCGCTTTGCCACGTGGTCGACGAGGTACTGGCCCAGGCCCGGATAGACGAAGATCACCTCGACCACGACGACGCCCACGACGAGGAAGGCGAGGTTCAGCATCACCACATTCACGATCGGCGCGATCGCGTTCGGAAACGCATGCCTGCGAATGATGTCGAACTGCGACAGGCCCTTGAGTTCGGCCGTCTCGATATAGGCGGACTGCATCACGTTCAGGATCGCTGCGCGCGTCATGCGCATCATGTGGGCGAGCACGACCAGCAGTAGCGCGGTGCCCGGCAGGACGATCGCCCTCAGCTTTTCGAGAAGCGGCATGCCGTCATAGACGGTGGAGATCGACGGGAACCACTGCATCTTCACGGCGAAGAAGAAGATCAAGAGGTAGCCGATGAAGAATTCTGGCAGCGAGGTCGACGCCAGCGCGAAACCGGAGATCGCCTTGTCGACCGGGCCGTTGCGGTAGCGCACGGCGAGCAGGCCGAGCAGAACCGCGAGGGGCACCGCCACGATCGCCGTCCAGAAGGCGAGGAACAGGGTGTTCCACAGGCGCGGCATCAGTGTGGTCGCGATGTCCTGGCGCGTCGTCAGCGCCGTGCCGAGATCGCCCGTCAACACGCCGCCGAGCCATGCGAAATAGCGCACGATGGCAGGGTCGTTCAGGCCGAGTTCTTCACGCAGATTGGCCAGCGCTTGCGGTGTCGCCGATTGGCCCAGAATGGACGAGGCGACATCGCCGGGCAGGATTTGTGTGCCGGCAAAGATCAATGCCGACACAGCGAAGAGGAGAAGCACGCCCAGCGCGATACGCTGGGCGACTAGCTTCAGGATTGGATGGGTGGTCCCCACGGGCCGGGTCCGTCTATGCAATCACCCAGCATTCTCCCAGCGCATAGCCATCCATCATGTCCATGGCCGGATGTGGGACGAAACCGCCGATCTTGTCGCTCGAGGCATCGATCCATTCGTTGAAGAAGGGCACGATCACGCCGCCTTCATCGCGCATCATGATCGCCATGTCGCGATAGGTGGCCTTGCGCTTTTCCTGGTCCAATTCGCCACGGGCGCTGAACAGCATCTTGTCGAAATCGTCGCGCTTCCAGCGTGTGTCGTTCCAGTCCGCCGTCGAGACGTAGCCGGTCGAGTACTGCTGGTCTTGGGTCGAGCGTCCGCTCCAGTAGGAGAGCGAGAAGGGCTGCTTGTTCCAGACTTCCGACCAGTAGCCGTCGCCGGGCTCACGCTTGATCTCGATGGTGATGCCGGCCTGTGCGCAGGACTGCTGGTAAAGCTGGGCCGCGTCGACCGCGCCGGGGAATGCGACGTCCGAGGTGCGCAACAGGATCGAGCCGCTGTGGCCGGACTTCTTGTAGGCGGCGGCGGCCGCCTCCGGGTCGAATACGCGCTGCTCGATGCCTTCTGGAAACAGCGGATAGGCCGCGTTGATCGGGAAGTCGTTGCCGACCGAACCATAGCCGAACAGGATCTTCTCCAGAAGTTCCTCGCGGTTCATGGCAAGCTTCAACGCCATGCGCAGATCGTTGTTGTCGAAGGGCGCGGTGTCGCAGAACATGTTGAACGGGTAGTAGGCGCGGCCCGCGACGTTCTGGATCGTGACGCCGGGAA
Organism: Mesorhizobium sp. CAU 1732; assembly: GCF_039888675.1. Classification (NCBI taxonomy): domain Bacteria; kingdom Pseudomonadati; phylum Pseudomonadota; class Alphaproteobacteria; order Hyphomicrobiales; family Phyllobacteriaceae; genus Mesorhizobium; species Mesorhizobium sp. CAU 1732. Next base: position 55,098 of record NZ_JBDQQR010000002.1, on the reverse strand, counting down.
CGCGCTTGACCAGATCGACGATCTTGGGCTCGACGCGGTTGATCATATGGACCTGGCCGCCCTGGAGGGCCGAGGTGCGGGCAGTGGCGTCGTTGATGACGATGATCTCGACCTGATCGGCATGCCCCAACGTGTCGCCGCCCCAGAAATTGGCGAAGCGCTCGCCCCCGTGGCGCACACCGGGCTCGTTCACGGCGACTTTGTAAGGGCCGGCGCTGATGCCTTCCGTCGGATTGTCCTTGCCGCCATTCGGCTGGATGATCAAATGGTAGTCGGCCATCAGATACGGGAAGTCGGCGTCGGGCTCCTTCAGTTCGACGATAACCTCGTTGCCGCTCGCCTTGATGGTGCCGATATTGCCCAGAATGCCCAGCGCGCCGGACTTCGAGTTGGCATCGGCGTGACGCTCGATCGTGGCTGCGATGTCTTCCGCGCTCACCGTCTTGCCGTTGTGGAACTCGACACCCTGCCTCGCCTTCATCGTCCAGGTCTTGGCGTCGTCGGATGCGCCGATCTCTTCGGCGAGGCGGTTTTCGAGCGAGCCGTCGCGGTTTTGGCGGACGAGATATTCACCCCATGCCTTGCCGAAGAGGCCGGGAACCTGGCTGAGGAAGCTTGCCGGATCGAGGCTGTTGGTGGCTTCGCCGCCGAGCATGCCGGCCCTCAGGATGCCGCCCTTGACGGCGCCTTGCGCCCGCGCGGCGGATGAAAGGAACGAGTTGGCCATCGTCGCCGTCACGCCGAGGGCTGCGGCGCGTCCGAGGAAATCGCGGCGGCTCAGTCTGCCCGCAGCGACGCGACGGCTCAAATAATCGAGTTCGTTAGACATTTCGTTCCTCACTCCGTTTGATTCTTTCGGACCCATTGACTTCGGGCAACGTTGGGCGTGCCTCGTTATCGCCATATTGACGACAAAGCGCGACATCCGGCAAGGCCGTCTGCGACATCGCATGGCGTAATTGGTATTGCCCCACTGGTCCAATGGGGTAACCGCTATACGCCGTTGCGCGCAACCCTTGAGGAGAGATTTCTTCGGAAGATCGAGGTTTGGCCTTTCTCGTGTGCGGACCTTGTCATGGTCTCCCTCACAAGGGCACGCCCGTTCAATTCAACGGAATATCGTTGTCCGCCTTCGATGCCTGATACGTCTCTGACAAGCCGTCATAGCGCCTGGCGATGACGGCAATGCGCTCTTCGAGACGCTGTCGATCGGCTACCGGAAGATCCCGTACCATCGCGCGCAGGCCATAGCTTTTCCAGAACGCGTTTTCGGCATTGTAGCCGCCTGGTTCCAGCGTGAAGACCTCTTTCAGGATTTTCAGATCGTGCGGAATCGCGAAGGCGTCGCGCGAATCCTCATGGCTGAACAGATAGTAGAAATTGTCGAAACCGCTCCATGTGATCGCCGAAAGGCAGAGCGAGCAGGGCTCGTGGGTCGCGACGAAGATGCAATCTTTGGTTTCGGGGCGATCGGCCTTGGGCAGTTCGTAGAACCGCTTCAAGGCATGGACCTCGCCGTGCCAGAGCGGGTTTTCCATCTCGTTGTTGGTTTCGGCGATCACCACGGACAGGTCGGATTTGCGCAGGATCGCCGCGCCGAACAGCTTGTTGCCCCTGGCCACGCCGGCTTCGGTCCTGGGTACGATGTCGTGCTCGACGACGTCGAACAGGCGGTCGAGAAAGGACGCGTCGGGCATCGTCACTCCGGCAGATGGATTTCATAGGCTTCGTCGAAGTGATGTTCCTCGACATTCGTGCCGTCGCCTGCGCGATCGACCACCAGAAAATCCTGCGGTGCGCCGATCGGCGTCAGCACGGCATGCCAGCAATTGCGCGGGTAGCTCACGCCCTGGCCGGGCTTCGTCACGAAGGCGTGCGGCTCTCCGGGGCCGTCCGGCCCGTCATGACAGACGACGACGAGGAACGGCGCTGGCGACAGCGGCATGAAGGCCTGGCTGCCGAACGGGTGGCGCTCGACCATGCCGAGCGTCAGCGGGAAATCATAGGGCGTGCCCTTGAAGAGCGAGATCACCACATGCGCGTTCGGACCTTCCGCCTCCACTTTCGCCAGATCGTGATAGCGTTCGCAGCGCCCCCCGTTGATGGGGAAGTGATTGTCCCAGTCGGTATCCAGCACGTCGCCGAATTCGGCGAAGGCTTCGCGGGTGAGGGGCCGTGCGGTGATCGTGCGTGTCATCGGTAGGTCAGCTTCGCGTGGCGGTTGACGTCCTTGTAGAGCAGGTATCGGAACCGGCCCGGGCCGCCAGCATAGCAGGCCTGCGGGCAGAATGCGCGCAGCCACATATAGTCGCCCGCCTCGACCTCCACCCAATCCTGATTGAGCCGATAGACCGCCTTGCCTTCCAGCACATAGAGCCCGTGTTCCATCACATGCGTCTCGGCGAAGGGGATCACGCCGCCCGGCTCGAAGGTGACGATGGTCACATGCATATCGTGACGCATATCGTCCGGATCGACGAAGCGCGTCGTCGCCCAGCGCCCCTCCGTGTCCGGCATCGGCGTCGGCGCGACGTCCTGATCGCGCGAGAAGAACGCGTCCGGCACGTCGATGCCCTCGACGAACTCGTAGGCCTTGCGGATCCAGTGAAAGCGCACCGGTGCAGCGCCCGCATTCGTCGCGGTCCAGCCGCTCGCGGGCGGCAGATAGGCGAAGCCTCCGGGGGCCATGACATGCGATGCACCGTCGATGGTGACCGTCAGCTCGCCCTCGACCACGAAAAGCACGCCCTGCGCATCCGCATCCGGCTCCGGCCTTTCGCTGCCGCCGCCGGGCGCGACTTCCATGATGTATTGCGAGAACGTCTCCGCAAAGCCCGACAGGGGCCGCGACAGGATCCACGCGCGTGTCCGGTCCCAGAAAGGCAGGAAGCTCGTGACGATATCGCCCATCACGCCCTTGGGGATGACCGCATAGGCTTCCGTGAAGACCGCGCGATCGGTGAGAAGCTGGGTCTGCGGCGGCAAGCCGCCGTGCGGCGCGTAGTAGGAGCGGCCTTGCATGGTCATGTCCCTCAGGCAGGCAGGATGTCGTTCAGCCGCAGGCGCGCGATGCGCTCGACCTGGCGGCAGGCGGTGTCGAATTCGGTGTCGCGGTCGTTGCCGATGCGCGCTTCGAAGGCGTCGAGAATCGCGGCCTTGGTCCGCCCCTTCACCGCGATGATGAACGGGAAGCCGAATTTATCGACATAGGCGGTGTTGAGCCGGGTAAACGTTTCACGTTCCTCATCCGTCAGGGCGTCGAGACCGGCAGACGCCTGTTCGGCGCTCGATTCCGGCGTCAGCCGTTTGGCTTGAGCCAGCTTGCCGGCGAGATCGGGATGCGCGCGAAGCACGCCCAACCGCTCGTCGTGCGTGGCCGAGCGGAACATGCGTGCAAGCGCGTTGTGCAGGCCGCCCGCGCTGTCGTGGGCGGGACCGAGTTCCAGATCGAAGGCACGTTCGGCGATGAACGGCGAATGCTCGAAGATCGAGCCGAAGCGCGCCACGAAATCCGCCTTCGCCATCCGGCTCGGGCGAAGTGTCGGCGGCTGATACGGGTGATGCGCGCGCCAGTGCGCGGTGATGTCTCCGCGTGTCGGCAGCCAGACGGCCTCGTGGCTTTTCACATAGTCGATGAAGCGCTGGAGTGCTGCCGCACGACCCGGCCTGCCGATCAGGCGGCAATGCAGCCCGATGCTCATCATCGCCGGTCGCCCGGCCTTCCCCTCGGCGTAGAGCGTGTCGAAACTGTCCTTCAGATAGGCGAAGAACTGGTCGCCGGAATTGAAGCCCTGCGGCGTCGCAAACCGCATGTCGTTGGCGTCGAGCGTATAGGGGATCACGAGTTGCGGCGGGATCGGGTTGCCATGGCCGTCATGGTCGAGCCAGTAGGGCAGGTCGTCGTCATAGGTATCCGAGATCCAATCGAACCCGCCCTCCTGCGCCGCCAGCCGTACCGACCAGACCGAGGTCCGGCCGAGATATAGTCCCTTCGGGCGTTCGCCGGTGACTTCCGTGTGCAACCGGATCGCCTCGATGAGGTCGGCGCGCTCGTCCTCTTCGTCGTGGTCGCGATAGTCGATCCAGCGCAGGCCGTGGCTGGCGATCTCCCAGCCTGCATCCTGCATGGCCGCCACCTGATCGGGCGATCGCGCGAGCGCGGAGGCGACGCCATAGACGGTGACGGGAATTGCGGCGCGCGTGAACATGCGGTGCAGCCGCCAGAACCCGGCGCGCGCACCGTATTCGTAAATCGATTCCATGTTCCAGTGGCGCTTGCCGGGCCACGGCGCGGCGCCCACCACTTCCGACAGGAACGCCTCCGATGCGGCATCGCCATGGAGGATGTTGTTTTCGCCGCCTTCCTCGTAGTTGACCACGAACTGGACGGCGACATGGGCGTCGCCGGGCCAGCTTGCCTTCGGCGGGTTCGCCCCATAGCCGCGCATGTCGCGTGGATACCGCATGTGTTTCCGTCCCTCGAGCACTGCAAGTTCCGCAGGCGCGTTCTATCCTCGATAGTCAGGATAGAGGAAGTGATCGGCCGACATTCCCCTCGGAAAGTTTGAAAGTCTTTTTGTTGGTTCCGGCTCGGCCTCTTCCATGCGATGCAATAGGCTGGATAGAATTTGAACGACAATGCCGGTTCACGGCACGCAGGAGGGCATATGGCCGACGCATCGGGCGGGAGACTGACGACACACGTCCTCGACACCGCATCCGGCCGACCAGCCGCGGGCCTCTCGATCGCGCTCTACCGCGTCAGTGGCAATTCGCATCGCAAAATCAAAGAGGCCGTCACCAATGCCGACGGGCGCTGCGATGCGCCGCTGCTCGAAGGCAAGGATTTCAAGCCCGGCCAGTACGAACTGATCTTCTTCGCCGGCGATTATCTGCGTGCGGGCGGTGCGGCGCTGCCGGAGCCGCTTTTCCTCGATCAGATCCCCATCCGCTTCGGCATATCGGAACATAGGCACTACCACGTGCCGCTGCTCCTCTCGCCCTACGGCTATTCGACCTATCGGGGGAGTTGAGGAATGGCTGTTCGCCACGAACTCCGCTTCCTGCTGAATAGCGAGGCCGTCGCGCTTGGCGACGTACGGCCCGATGAGACGCTGCTGGATTTTTTGCGGCTTCGGCGCTCGTTGCGCGGTACCAAGGAAGGCTGTGCGGAGGGCGATTGCGGCGCATGCACGGTGCTGGTCGGACGTCTCGCAGGCGACGGTCTGGTCTATGAAGGCGTCAACGCCTGCATCCGCTTCATGGGCTCGCTCGACGGCTGCCATGTCGTCACGGTCGAGCATCTCAAAGGCGAGGCAGGCGGTCTGCATCCCGTCCAGCAGGCGATGGTGGATTGCCACGGCTCGCAATGCGGCTTCTGCACGCCCGGCTTCGTGATGTCGCTTTACGCGCTGTGGATGCGCTCGCCGAGCCCGAGCGACCGCGAGATCGAGACGGCGTTGCAGGGTAACCTCTGCCGTTGCACGGGCTATGAGGCGATCATGCGCGCCGCGCGTACGATCTCGTCCTATGCCGACGCGGGCAACGATGTTCTGGCCGCCGAGCGTGCCGACGTGATCGCCACGCTGCGCACCCTTCGCGACGGTAGCCGCGTCGAGATCGGGCAGGGCAAGGACCGGCTGATCGTTCCTGCGTCGGTCGATGACCTCGCCGCTGTGCTCGAAGCGGAACCCCATGCGCGCATCGTCGCTGGTTCCACCGATGTCGGCCTGTGGGTGACGAAGTTCATGCGCGAGATCACGCCCGCCGTCTTCATTGGCGGTCTTGAGGCGCTGCGCTCGATTTCCGAAAACGATCGCGTGGTCACGATCGGCGCAGGTGTCAGCTACACCGACGCTCGTCGCGCGCTCGCCAGCGACATTCCGGCTCTTGGCGAACTGATCGACCGGATCGGCGGCGATCAGGTGCGCAACATGGGCACGATCGGTGGCAACATCGCCAACGGCTCGCCGATCGGCGACACGCCACCGCCACTGATCGCGCTTGGCGCGACATTGACCCTGCGCAAGGGGGATGCCCGCCGGACGATCGCGCTGGAGGATTTCTTCGTCGACTACGGCAAGCAGGACCGCGCGCCGGGCGAATTCGTCGAGGCGGTTCATGTGCCTTTGCCGCAACCTGGCGCCCACTTCGCCGCCTACAAGATCACCAAGCGCCGCGACGAGGACATCACGGCAGCCCTCGGCGCGTTCAATCTGGTCGTTCGGGATGGCGTCGTCGCCAGCATCCGCATCGCCTATGGCGGTATGGCTGCAACGCCCAAGCGCGCGCGGGCGGTCGAGGCCGCGCTGACCGGCAAGCCATGGACGATGGACACCGTCGAGGCAGCGATGGCGCGTTTCGGCGAGGACTATGCGCCGATCTCGGACATGCGCGCTTCGGCGGAATATCGCATGCTCGCGGGCCGCAACCTGCTCAAGCGGTTCTTCATCGAGACGACGGGGACCGGCAAGCCGTTCACGATCAAGCGGTATGAGGTGGCTTGATGAACCGCCACACCACTCCCAACCTCGCCGCACCATCCATCTCCGGCGGCGTCGCGACCGACCGCCGCCACGACAGCGCGCACAAGCACGTCACCGGGACGGCGGTCTATATCGACGACATGCCGGAACCGGCGGGCACGCTGCATGCCTGCCTTGGGCTGTCGAGCGTCGCGCATGGCAGGATCGTCGGCATCGATCTGTCGGCCGTGCGCGCAGCGCCGGGCGTTGTCGACGTGCTGACCGGCAACGACGTTCCGGGCGAGAACGACATCTCGCCCACTGGCAAGCATGACGAGCCGATCCTCGCCACCGACGTCGTGCAGTTCCACGGCCAGCCGATCTTCGCGGTGATCGCGGCAACGCGCGAGGACGCGCGGCGCGCCTGCCGTTTCGCCAAGGTGACCTATGACGAGCTGCCCGCCGTTTTCGACATCGGCGATCTCGATCCCCTCAGCGACAAGCTCGTCACACCGCCGCTGACGCTCAAGCGCGGCGATGCGTCCGAGGCGATCGCGAACGCTCCGCGCCGCATCAAGGGCCAGATGCGCGTCGGCGGACAGGATCATTTCTATCTCGAGGGGCATATCGCCTTCGCCATCCCCGGCGAGGACGATGACGTGACGGTCTATTCGTCGACGCAGCATCCGTCCGAGGTGCAGCACATGGTGGCGCATGCGCTCGGCGTGTCGAGCCACGCGGTCACCGTCGAGATCCGGCGCATGGGCGGCGGTTTCGGCGGCAAGGAAACGCAGTCAAACCAGTTCGCCGCAGTGGCCGCGATTGCCGCCAAGCGCCTGAAACGTGCGGTCAAGATCCGGCCCGACCGCGACGACGACATGATGGCGACCGGCAAACGCCACGACTTCCTGATCGATTACGAGGTCGGCTTCGATGACGCGGGCAACATCCATGGCGTCGACTTCGTCTATGCGGCGCGCTGCGGGTTCTCGTCGGATCTGTCGGGACCGGTGACGGATCGGGCGCTGTTCCACTGCGACAACGCCTATTTCTGGCCTTCAGTGAAGGCCGTTTCCGCGCCGCTCTATACCAACACGGTGTCGAACACCGCTTTTCGCGGGTTCGGCGGTCCGCAGGGGATGGTTGGCGCGGAGCGTGTCATCGACGAGGTGGCGTTCGCGGTCGGGAAAGACCCGCTCGAAATCCGCAGGCTCAATTTCTACGGCACCGATGATCGCAATCTGACGCCTTATCACCAGACGGTTGAGGACAATATCGTCCATCGCATCGTCGATGAACTCGAGGCGTCCAGCGACTATCAACGCCGGCGTCGCGAGATCGCGGCGTTTAACGCCAACAGCGACATCGTCAAGCGCGGCATCGCGCTGACGCCGGTCAAGTTCGGCATCTCGTTCACGGCAACGCACTACAATCAGGCCGGCGCGCTGGTCCACGTCTATACTGACGGGTCGGTTCACCTGAACCATGGTGGCACGGAGATGGGGCAGGGGCTCTACGTCAAGGTCGCGCAGGTGGTCGCCGAAGAGTTCCAGATCGACATCGAGCAGGTGAAGATTACAGCGACGACGACGGCCAAGGTGCCCAACACCTCGGCCACTGCCGCCTCGTCGGGCTCGGACCTCAACGGCATGGCGGCACAGAACGCGGCGCGCCAGATCAAGGACAGGCTGACGGCCTTTGCGGCGGAGCGCTACGAGGTGCCGGTCGAGCAGATCGTCTACCTGCCGAACCGGGTGCGCGTCGGCAATCAGGAAATCCCCTTCGCCGATCTCGTCAAGCAGGCCTACATGGCCCGCATCCAACTCTCGGCAGCCGGCTTCTACAAGACGCCTAAAATCCACTGGGACCGCGACAAGGGGCAGGGGCACCCGTTCTACTACTTCGCCTATGGCGCGGCGTGCTCGGAGGTCTCGATCGACACGCTGACTGGCGAATACATGATCGAGCGCACCGACATCCTGCACGAAACCGGCCGCTCGCTGAACAAGGCGATCGACCTCGGCCAGGTCGAGGGCGCGTTCATCCAGGGCATGGGCTGGCTGACGACGGAGGAACTCGTCTGGGACGACAAGGGCCGGCTGCGCACCCATGCGCCGTCGACCTACAAGATCCCGCTGGCGTCGGACCGGCCGAAGATTTTCAACGTCGCGCTGGCCGACTGGTCCGAAGCGCACGAGCCGACGATCCACAAATCGAAGGCGGTCGGAGAGCCGCCCTTCATGCTCGGCATGGCGGTGCTGCACGCGCTGTCGGATGCCGTCGCCAGCGTCGCCGACCATCGTATCTGCCCGCGCCTCGACGCGCCCGCCACGCCGGAACGGGTGTTGATGGCGGTTGAGCGGATGAGGCGAGAGGCGGGGCGGTCAGGCGGGAAGAAGCTGCTATAGTTCTCCTATGTTGGCTCTCTACGTCGCCCCCCTCTGTCCTGCCGGACATCTCCCCCACAAGGGGGGAGATTATTCTCGTGACCGACGCCGCGTAATCTCCCCCCGTGTGGGGGAGATGTCCGGCAGGACAGAGGGGGGCGCGAAGGAGCGCGGGCGGATCCGCAGATGACCTCCGCGCTCACACGCCTCAACACCTTCCTCGCTGCCTCCCCCGACGTGGCGCTCGTCGAAGTCCGCGAGGCGAAGGGCTCCACCCCGCGCGATGTCGGCGCGTGGATGCTCGTCTCGCCGGACGGCATCTTCGGCACGATCGGCGGCGGGCAACTCGAATTCATGGCGATCGACCGCGCACGCGCGATGTTTGGCGGAGAGAAAACGACCGATCTGATGGACGTGCCCCTCGGTCCCGAAATCGGCCAGTGCTGCGGGGGGCGCGTGCTGATCGACATCGCGCTGGTCGATGAGGAACTGCGCGAGGCGATACCGAAACGCATCGCGTCCGAGCAGGCAATGCAGCCGCATGTCTATCTGTTCGGTGGCGGGCATGTCGGCCACGCCCTGGCCGCCGCACTCTCCTTGCTGCCCCTCACGGTGACCGTGGTGGAAACCCGTGCCGAGGCGCTTGACGGCATGCCGGAAGGCGTCGCCACCCAGCTCGCCGCCATGCCGGAGGACGTGGTTCGCGATGCGCCGTCCGGGTCGGCCTATGTCGTCCTGACGCACGACCACGCGCTGGATTTTCTGATCGTTGCCGAGGCGTTGCGGCGCGCCGATGCCGCTTATGTCGGCATGATCGGCTCGAAGACGAAGAAGGCGACGTTCCGTAGCTGGTATCTTAAAGAGGCCGGTGGGTCGGAGGCGGATTTCGCCCGAGTGGCGTGCCCCATCGGCGGCGCGCATGCGAAGGACAAGCGTCCTGCCGTCATCGCCGCGATGGCTGCAGCCGAGATCATCCGAGCAATTGCCGACGCGCGGGCCTGAGGCCTCCCCCACGCTATATCGCCACTTTCGGAATGCGGCGGAACCTTGGCAATTTCCGTAGGTTAATAGGGAGCAGCAAAGGAGCTCTCCCATGCACGGTATCATCTATCTCGTCGGTCTCGTCGTCATCATCCTGGCGATCCTGTCGTTCTTCGGTCTCCGCTGAGCCAGCCAGGGGCTGGCATGAAAGTTCCAATTCAAAGGAGGCCACCATGGCCCATATCGAAACTGTCGCGGGCATCGAGCCCGCAGTCGTCATCAATGACGACGATCGTTCCTATGTCGATTGGCCCGCGATTTTCGCCGGCACGGTGCTCGCAACCGCGATTTCCTTCGTTCTCCTGACCTTCGGCTCCGCCATCGGCCTGTCGATGTCGTCGGCACGCGCCGGTGAGGGCACCTCGCTGTTCTGGGTCGCGGTCGTCGGTGCGCTCTGGCTGTTGTGGGTGCAGATTTCCAGCTTTACCGCAGGCGGCTATCTGACCGGACGACTTCGCCGCCGCCATGGCGATTCGACGGAATCCGAATCCGACATCCGTGACGGGTCGCATGGTCTGGTGATGTGGGCCCTCGGGGTTCTTCTGGGCGCGTTCATCGCGTTCTGGGGCATCAGCGGCACGATCAGTGCGGCGGGCAGCGCGGCAAGTGCCGTCGGCTCCGGTGTCGCCAATGTCGCGACCGAGGCTGCCGACCAGTTCGGGGCAGATTCCCTTCTGGTCGATCGCGCCTTGCGTGGCGGTGCCAATGCAAACCAGCCTGTCGATGAGGGCACACGCTCGGAGATCGGCCGCATTCTCGCATCGACGCTCGGGGATGGCGAACTCGACCAGGGTGACCGCGACTACCTCGTTTCGGTCGTCTCGCAGCGTGCCGGCATTCCGCCGGAAGAGGCGCAGGCACGCATCGACCAGGTGGTCGAGCAGGGCCGTGCACTTGAGGCGCAGGCGCGCGACGCGGCTGAAACAGCGCGCAAGACAACGTTGATCGCCGCCTTCCTCGCGGCAGCCTCGCTTCTGGTGAGCGGCGCGGCCGCCTACTTCGGCGCGACCCTCGGCGGCAAGCACCGCGACGAGCATACGGTATTCGCCGACTGGAACCGTCCCTGGTAAACCGCGCCAGCCTGCTTTCGGCTGAAAACAAAAGCCCCGCCTCCGATGAGAGGCGGGGCTTTTTCTTTGGAAGTTCGAATGATCGTGCAGCGCCGCAACGGCCGGGAACTATTCCTTTTCCTGCACATGCGCCTCGAGGAACCAGAGCGACTTGTCGAGTTCGCGCGAGAAGGCGGTGAAGATATCGGCGGTGTCGGCGTCGCCTGCCTCGTCCGCTTCGTCGATGCCTGCGCGAACGGCGTTCGCCACCGTCGCAAAGCTTTCGATCAGCGCGGCGAGATGATCCTTGGTCTTCGAAATGTCGGTCGGGTACGCCTTCACCGTCGACTTCTCGGCCACCGTCTGCACGGTGCCTTGGGCCATGCCGCCGAGCTGGACGGCGCGCTCCGCGATCGTGTCGACATGGTTGTCCAGGCTGGCGCGGAATGTGTCGAGCATTTCGTGGATCGCGATGAACTGCGGACCCTTGAGGTTCCAGTGTGCCTGTTTGGTGATCAGCGACAGGTCGATGGCATCGGCCAGCCGTGCGTTGAGAAGTTCGATGGCGACCTTCTTGGTGTTGGACTTGAGATCGATCCGTGTGTTGTGAAGCGCCATGATGTGGCTCCTTGTCTCGATGGGGATAACGGGACCAGAACGCCTATGATGGCGAGCGGGTTGCCGTCACTTGCCCGCAAGAATGTCGCGGATCATCCGGTGGCAGCGATCGGCCATGAAATCGAGCAGGAGGCGAACCTTCGGGTCCTGAAAATTCTTGTGCGGATAGACGGCGGCCAATTGCACCGGCAGGGGCGGAAAGGCCGGCAGGATGACCTTCAGCCGCTGGTCACGGATGAACGGCTCGACATCGAAACGCGGCTTGTTGATGATGCCGCGGCCCGCCAGCGCCCATCCGGTCAGAACGTCGCCATCGTCGGAATCGAACGGTCCGTGCACGTCGAACTTCTTCGGCCCATCCGGCATCTGCAACGTCCAGTGATACTCCTTGGAGCCCGGAAACCGCAGCAGCAGGCAATCGTGACGATCCGAGATCAACTCCTGCGGGTGCTGCGGCTCGCCGCGTGATGCCAGATAGTTGGGGGACGCCACGATCACGCGCTCGCAATCCATGATGCCGCGCATGCGCAGGCTTGAATCCTCCAGCACTCCCAGCCGGAAGGCGACATCGATGCCTTCCTTCATGATATCGACATTGTGGTCGGAGAGGCGAAGCCTGACCTCGATATCCGTGTAGCGGTCGCGAAACTCGGGAATGCCGGACGCAATCAACCTGCGCCCGAGACCCAGAGGCGCGGTGACGCGGATCGTGCCGCGCGGCTGGCCCGACAATGCGCTGACGGCCGCCTCGGCCTCTATCACCGATTCCAGGATACGCTTTGCCCCGTCATAGAAGACGCGGCCATGCTCGGTCGGCATCAACTGGCGGGTCGTTCGGTTGAACAGGCGCACGCCCAGATGTTTTTCGAGTTCCTTGATGCGGTTCGACGCAACCGCCGGCGAGATGCGCATGTCGCGGCCGGCCGACGACAGATTGCCGAGTTCCACGACCCGGACGAAGACGGCGATGGTGTCGAGATAGGCCATGGCTTGCTCACTCGCTGGCGGTGCCGGGCATTATTTTCCAATTTTTTTTGAAAGTCATCGTGCATCTCACCCCTTTCTCTTCGAAAAGGAGACCGTAAACTTGACTCGCGTCGAAGAGGGGCCGGACATGTACGAATATGCGATCTTCTGGGAGTGGCTGAGCTTTGCCGCCCGCTGGCTGCACGTCATCACGGCGATCGCCTGGATCGGCTCGTCCTTCTATTTCATCGCGCTCGATCTCGGCCTCGTGAAGCGTGAGGGCATGCCTGAAGGCGCGCATGGCGAGGAATGGCAGGTTCACGGCGGCGGCTTCTACCATATCCAGAAATATCTCGTGGCACCCGCGCGCATGCCGGAACATTTGACCTGGTTCAAATGGGAGAGCTACGCCACGTGGCTGTCGGGCTTCTTCCTGATGGCGATCGTCTATTACGCCGGGGCGGAACTCTTCCTGATCGACCGCTCCGTCCTCGACGTCTCCGCGCCGGTCGCGATCGGCATTTCGATCGCATCGCTGGCTGTGGGCTGGATCGTCTACGACCAGCTCTGCAAGTCGCCGCTCGGCAACAACGACACGACGCTGATGCTGGTGCTCTATGTGGTGCTGGTGTTCATGGCGTGGGGGTACACGCAGCTTTTCACCGGACGCGCTGCCTTCCTGCATCTCGGCGCGTTCACCGCGACGATCATGTCGGCAAACGTCTTCCTGATCATCATCCCGAACCAGAAAATCGTCGTCGCGGACCTGATCGCCGGCCGCAAGCCCGACCCAAAATACGGCAAGATCGCCAAGACGCGCTCGCTGCACAACAACTACCTGACACTGCCCGTCATCTTCCTCATGCTGTCGAACCATTACCCGCTGGCTTTCGGCACGCAGTTCAACTGGATCATCGCCTCGCTGATCTTCATCATCGGCGTGCTGATCCGGCACTATTTCAACACGGTGCATGCGCGGAAGGGCAATCCGCACTGGACCTGGGCCGCCGCCCTGATCGTCTTCATCGTCGTGATGTGGCTTTCGACGGTGCCCCGTGTGCTGACCGGCGAGCCGCAGCTTTCGGCGCGTGGCGAGACGCTGGTTGCGTCGGAGCATTTCCCTGCCGTGCGCGACGCGGTGATGGGCCGATGCGCGATGTGCCATGCCGCCGAGCCCGGCTGGGAAGGCGTTTCCTTCGCGCCAAAGGGCGTGATGCTCGAAACGGACGTGCAGATCGCCGACCATGCCCGCGAGATCTACCTTCAGGCAGGGCGCAGCCATGCCATGCCGCCCGGAAACGTTTCCGACATGACCGCCCGGGAACGCGCGCTGCTGGTGGCGTGGTTCGAGGAGGCGCAGCGGTGAGCGCGCTCCTCCTGCGCGGGCGCGTCCTCTCTTTCCTCACCCGGCCTGAGGCCATCGACGATCGCGCTTCCTATCGCTACGAGGAGGATGGCGCGGTCCTGATCCGCGACGGCAAAATTGCAGCCGTCGGCAATTTTCATCTCGTCTCGTCCGAAGCCGGCAGGGATGTGCGCGTCGTCGATCACCGCCCGCATCTCATCCTGCCGGGCTTCATCGACGCGCATGTTCACGTGCCGCAGATGCAGGTGATCGCGAGCTATGGCGCCGAACTGCTCGACTGGCTCAACACCTACACCTTTCCCGAAGAGAGCAAGTTCCGCGACACCCAGCACGGGCGGCGCATCGCGCGGCTGTTTCTGGACGAGATGGTCCGGCAGGGCACGACGACCGTCGCGGCCTATTGTTCGGTGCATCGGGAGAGCGCCGACGCCTTCTTCGCCGAGGCGCTGGAGCGCGACATGCTGGTCATCGCCGGCAAGGTGATGATGGACCGCAACGCGCCGGACGGCGTTTGCGACACCCCGCAATCCGGCTATGACGACACGAAGGCGCTGATCGCCGACTGGCACGGCAAAGGGCGGCTGCATTACGCCGTCACGCCGCGCTTTGCGATCACGTCGAGCCCAGAGCAGATGGATATGGCCGGCGCGCTGATGCGCGAGCACCCCGACCTGCACATGCAGACGCATCTGTCGGAGAACCACGCCGAAATCGCCTATACGATGGAGCTTTATCCAGAGGCCAGGGACTACACCGAAATCTATGCGCAATATGGCCTACTCGGGCCGAAGGCGCTGTTCGGTCACTGCATCCATCTCTCGGAACGCGAGGCGGATGCCCTGTCGGATACCGGCTCGATCGCGGTCTTCTGCCCGACCTCGAACCTGTTCCTCGGCTCAGGCCTTTTCGACTACCAGCGCTATTCCCGCCGCGCGAAGCCCCTGCGCATCGCCACCGCGACCGATGTCGGCGGCGGCACCAACTATTCGATGCTGCGCACCATGGACGAGGGCTACAAGGTCATAGCGCTGCAGGGCGAGAAGCTCAACCCGCTCGCCTCGTTCTGGCAGATCACGCTCGGCAACGCCAAGGCGCTGTCCATTGATGCGCGCGTGGGCACGCTCGATGCCGGGACCGATGCGGACATCGTCGTGCTCGATGCACGTTCGACACCTGGCATGGCGCTGCGCATGGAAACCGTGGAGACGCTCGCTGAAGAACTCTTCCTGCTCCAGACCATGGGGGATGACAGGGCTGTGCGGGAAGTCTATGTCGCGGGCAGGCCTGCGAAAAGCGGGTTGGTCGGTTGAGAAATTCGACGGCTATGGTCGCACTCTACGTTGCCCCCCTCTGTCCTGCCGGACATCTCCCCCACACGGGGGGAGATCAGCCTTCATCTCTGTCATCGCCCATTGTGCAACGCTTGAGATTGGCAGAAGCCGACGTGACGGCCGATCTCCCCCCTCGTGGGGGAGATGTCCGGCAGGACAGAGGGGGGCAACGTAGGGTGCGTACCAACCGGGGTCACACCAGCGAATGACCATCGACCCCAAATCCCTCTTCACCTCTCTCTTCGACGCCGCCGTCGATGCCGCCGACCCACAGCGCACCATCCGTGATGTCCTGCCGCAGAAGCCTGAGGGGCGTACCGTCGTCGTCGGCGCTGGCAAGGGTTCGGCGCAGATGGCGCGTGCGCTGGAGCAGGCGTGGGACGGACCGCTCGAAGGCGTCGTCGTCACCCGCTACGGCTATGGCTGCGCATGCGAACGCATCGAGATCATCGAGGCGGCGCATCCGGTGCCGGACGAAGCCGGACTAGCCGCCTCCCATCGGCTGTTCGATGCGGTTTCGGGCCTCACCGAAAACGACCTCGTCATCGCGCTGATTTCCGGCGGCGGTTCGGCGCTATTGCCATCGCCGCCCGATGGCATGACGCTGGCCGACGAGATCGCGGTCAACCGCGCGCTGCTGGCGTCCGGCGCGCCGATCGCCGCCATGAACACGGTGCGCAAGCACCTCTCCACGATCAAGGGCGGGCGGCTCGCCCTTGCCGCGCACCCGGCGAAAATGGTGTCGCTGATCGTCTCCGACATACCGGGCGACAATCCGGCCTATGTGGCATCGGGGCCGACCGTGCCGGACGCGGGCACTCGCGCTGATGCACTGGCGATCGTCGATGCCTACCGCCTGGACCTGCCCGCAGCAGCACTCAAGCATCTCGATACGCCGGCGGCCGATGCGCCATCCCCCGACGATCCACGTTTTGCGCGCAACGAGGTCCACCTGATCGCCTCCGCCGCGCGATCGCTGGAGGCAGCCGCCTCGGAAGCCGCGCGTCATGGCATCAAAGCGGTCATCCTGTCGGATTCGATCGAGGGCGAGGCGCGTGACGTCGCGGGCGTCCATGCGGCAATCGCCCGCGAGGTCGCAATGAGGAACCGGCCGTTCGAAAAGCCGGTCCTGTTGCTGTCGGGGGGAGAGACGACGGTGACGATCCGCGCAAAGGATGGCAAGGGTGGGCGCAACTCGGAGTTCCTGCTCGCCTTCGCGCTCGCCATCGACGGCGTCGAGGGCATCCATGCCTTTGCAGCCGATACCGACGGGATCGACGGATCGGAAGCGAATGCGGGCGCGTTTGCCGATTTTACGACCCCCAAGCGCATGCGGGCTGCCGGGGTAGACCCCAAGGCCGCGCTTGCACGAAACGATGCATGGACCGCGTTCGATGCGGTCGGCGGTCTCTTCGCGCCCGGCCCGACCGGCACCAATGTCAACGATCTGCGGGCGGTGTTGGTTTTGTAGCGGACGAACCACCCCCACTCCGTCGCGCTGCGCGCGCCACCTCTCCCCCTGCCCGGGGTAGAAGAATTACTGCCGCAATGCATCGCTTCTTCAGCTTGGTTTCCTCTCCCCTTTTGAGGGGGAGAGGTGGCGCGCGCAGCGCGACGGAGTGGGGGGTCTACGTCTCGCCGTCTCGCTCCCTTACACCCCCATCAGCGCCTTGACCGCCTGCATGTCCTTCACGAACCGCGCGCGCTCGGCCTGCGCTTCGTCAGGCTCTCGAATGCGCAGGATAAACGAGGGGTGGATCGTCAAAAAGACCTGCACGCCATCGTCGCGGGTGACGATCTCGCCGCGCATGCGCGTGATGGGAATAGCCTTGCCGAGCAGCGACTGGGCGGCGGTCGCGCCCATCGCGACGACGAGGGCCGGCTTGATCAGGCCGATCTCGTGGTCGATCCACCAGCGGCATGCCTTGACCTCGCCGGCGTTCGGCTTCTGGTGGATGCGCCGCTTGCCGCGCGGCTCGAACTTGAAGTGCTTGACCGCATTCGTGACGTAGAGTTTTTCACGCGCGATGCCGGCCTCATCGATCACCTCGTCGAACACGCGCCCCGCCGGGCCGACGAACGGCTTGCCGGCAATGTCCTCCTGGTCGCCCGGCTGCTCGCCGACGAAGATTATTTCCGCCGTTTCCGGTCCTTCGCCGAACACCGTCTGCGTCGCGTCCTGCCACAGCGGGCAGCGCCGGCAGCTCTCGGCCTGGCGGCGAAGCTCGGGAATGGAGGTCGCGTCCTCCGGCGCGTGTTCCTCAGGCTTGCTCCAGTGCTTTTCCTGCACCTTGGCGTGGTGCGGCGCGGGCATTGTGGGCATCCTTTCCAGCATCTCCCGGGCAGATCGGTCCGCATTCTTGATCAGATCAGGAATGAGCGAAGCCTCGGGCAGGTTCCGCCAGTACTTCTTCGGCATCTCGGCCTGCATCGCCTTCACCTTCAGGCGCGCCGGATTGAAGATGTTGGTGAAATAGGTGCGCCATAGATCGTTTGCGGCGTCTTCCAGAGGCGCATCGGCCCTGGTCGCGCCCGGCCCGATGACGAGGCTGTCGCCATCCCAGTCGGCCGAGGCATGCGGCGTCAGGATCGTCCAGCGCATGCCGGCGAACCGGCGAACGAAGAAATCCGCGTTGCGCTCTACGATGTAGTGGTCCGGTTCGAACCATGCGACGAACCGCTCGTCCTCGCCCTGGCCGACCTTCACAAAACGCACGAAGGCGCGCATCTTGTGGATGTCGCGCCGCACGGATTTCTCGTGCTCGCGGAGCGCGATGATGTCCGGGTCGGAGGCGATTTTCATCAGATGCGGCTCGCTCCGCAGCCTGAACAGGATACGGTAGAGAAGGCCGAACCGTGCCGGGTCGCGATGGCAGATCACGGCTTTCGCCTTTTCCACGAAGTCGCGCGGAACGTTCATCGTCGCGCCAGGCGGTGCTTCCGGCAGGGGTGTCGCATCGGAAAACAGATCGTCCCCGTCGCCGACCTGCCATGTGATCGCGCCGGGCTCTATCTCGTTTAGCGCAAGCCTGCGCGCCGCATCGCGCCACCCGTCGAAATCGGTCTCGGAGGCGAGGCGGACGGTGTGGTAAACTGGGCTCATCGTGGGGCACCGCGATCTGTCGCGCCCCCCTCTGCCCTGCCGGGCATCTCCCCCACGAGGGGGGAGATGCCCGGCAGGGCAGAGGGGGGCAACGTAGGGCGTGACCATCGCAAATGCCGCGTTAGAACAAACTCAACTGCTTCGGTGCCGGCACCAGCCGACCGCGCAAATTCTCCTCGTCCGTCATGCCGCGCGGCGACCACCCATCGGCGACGATGAAGGGTCGCACCTTCGCGATCGACTGGCAGAGGCGGGCGACATCCTCGATCCGGAGGCGCTTGTATCGCCGGATGTCCAGCATGCGCGTGACGACCTTGGTGCCGATGCCGGGAATGCGTAAGAGCATCTCGCGCGGGGCGCGATTCACGTCGAGCGGGAAGGCGTGGCGGTTGACGAGCGCCCAGGCAAGCTTGGGGTCGATGTCCAAATCGAGCATCCCATCCGGCCGGCCGGCGACGATCTCGTTGCGCTCGAAGCCGTAGAACCGCATCAGCCAATCCGCCTGATAAAGCCTGTGCTCGCGCATCAGAGGCGGGCGCACCAGCGGAAGGGCCGACGATGAATCCGGGATTGGGCTGAAGGCCGAGTAATAGACGCGCCGGAGGTGGTAGCCCGAATAAAGCCGGGCGGAAGTCGAAAGGATATCGGAATCCGTGGCCGCGTCCGCGCCGACGATCATCTGCGTCGATTGTCCGGCCGGCGCGAAGCGCTGCCGCTTTTTGGTCCGCATGGTCGGCTCGGACTTTTCCTCGATCTTTTCGCGCAGCCGAGCCATCGATACGCGGATCGTCTCGGGCTTCTTCTGCGGTGCGAGCCGCTTCACGCCCTCGTCGGTCGGCAGTTCGACATTGATCGACAGCCGGTCGGCGTAAAGACCCGCCTGCGCGATCAGGTCGCGGCTCGCTTCGGGGATCATCTTGAGGTGGATGTAGCCATGAAACGCGTGATCGATCCGCAACCGCCGCGCGATCTCCACCATCTCGGCCATGGTTTCGTCCGGCGATCGGATCACGCCCGAGGAAAGGAACAGGCCCTCGATGTAGTTGCGCTTGTAGAAATCGAGCGTGAGATTGACGACTTCGTCGATCGTGAAACGGGCGCGGCGCACGTTCGAGGACGACCGGTTCACGCAATACACGCAGTCATAGATGCAGAAATTGGTCAGCAGGATCTTGAGCAGCGAGATGCAGCGCCCATCCGGCGCGTAGGAATGGCAGATGCCGCTCCCCTCGGTCGAGCCGATGCCCTTGGATTTCAGCGAATTGCGACCGGCACCGCCCGACGATGCGCAGGACGCATCGTATTTGGCGGCATCGGCGAGGATGGCAAGCTTTTGAGCGAGTGACGGTGCTGACATTCGTTCATGATATGTTCTGGCGTCCTCGCCGTCTATAACTTTTGACACATCGCGCGATGCGATCACACCTCGTGGAGGTAGAGGTGATAGTCCAGTTCGCTGACGGTCTTGGCCACGCGCAGATATTCCGCCCGCTTGATCGCGGTGAACGTGCGGTGCATGTCCTCGCCCAGAGCGGATTTCAGGAATGCCGAGCCCTCCGCCGCCTTGATCGCGGTCAGCCAGTCCGCCGGCATCACGGCTTTGTCGTTTTCGTCCGCCGCGTAGCCATTGCCGGTGGTTTCAGGCCCCGGATCGAGGCTGTCGTCCAGTCCCTTGAGAATGCCGGCGAGTATCGTCGCCGCCACAAGATAGGGGTTCGCGTCGACGCCGGAGGGGCGGTGCTCGATGCGCCGCGCCTTCACGTCGCCGGCCGGTACACGCAGGGCGACCGAGCGGTTGTTGACGCCCCAGGTCGGCGCGACGGGCGCGTAGGATTGCGAGACGAAACGCCGCCAGGAATTGGCGTGCGGGGCAAAGACCAGCATGGATTCCGCCATCGTGTGCGACAGCCCGCCGATCGCGTGAAGCAGCTTGGGGTTCCATGTGCCCTCCGCCTCCTCCGCGAAGACGTTGCGGCCGGCATCGTCCTGCAGCGAAACGTGGAAATGCATGCCGGATCCCGCATAGCGCTCGATCGGCTTTGCCATGAAGCAGGCGGTGACGCCGTGGCGGCGCGCCTGCATGCGTACGATGCGCTTGAGCATGACGAGATCGTCGGCCGCCTGCATCACGTCTTTGCGGTAGTTCAGGGTCAGCTCGTACTGGCCGGGCGCATATTCCGAAATCACCGTCTCGGCGGGTATGCCCTGCGCTTTGGCCGCAGCGTAGATGTCGGAGAACAGCGGCTCCATGCCGTGCAAATGATCGACGGAATAGACTTCGGTCTTGCCGCTGGCGCGCCCGTCCACGACGGCGCGCGCCGGTTGGACGCGCCCTTCGGCGTCGCGTTCGTTGGCCAGCAGGAAGAATTCGAGTTCGAAGGCACCGGCAGGATGCAGGCCGCGCGCCTTCATCGCCGCGACTTGCCGAAGCAGCGCGTGGCGCGGATCGCTGGTCATCGGCGTGCCGTCGAGACCATACATCGACATCAGCGCCTGTCCGCGCGGCGGGGTCGTGCCGTGAAGCGGCTTCAGCGTGCCGGGTATGGGCCATGCGCGCAAATCGCCGTCGCCGGAATCCCAGATCAGGCCGGTCTCGTGGACATCCTCACCGGTGATGTCGAGGCCGAGGATCGAGATCGGCAGATGGCGGCCACCTTTGTAGAACGCCTCAAGTTCGTGGCGTCGGATGATCTTGCCGCGTCCCACGCCGTTGGCATCGGTCAAAACGATGTCGAAGGCCTCGATGTCGAGATGCGCGTCCAGGAAGGCGAGGGCCTCGTCGGGGGAGGAGCCGGAGGGGGAGGTCATGCGAAACTGGCTCCAAATTGCAGGGTTGGCGTTCTGTGGCGCCCCCCTCTGTCCTGCCGGACATCTCCCCCGCGAGGGGGGAGATTATCCTTCATCACCCTCTCCGCTCGTCCTGCAAGGCTGGAGGTTGGCGAAAACGCAGATGCAGACTGATCTCCCCCCTCGTGGGGGAGATGCCCGGCAGGGCAGAGGGGCGCGCGAAGGAACTCAGACATGTGAGGTCAACTCCCGGACAATCTCATCGAACGCTTCCACCAGCCGATCGACCTGCTTCTTCTTCGTTGCCGGCGAGATCAGCATCATGTTGTGGAAAGGCGCGATCAGGCAGCCGCGATTGACGAGGCCGACATGGATCGCGGCCTCCAGTTCCGGCGCATGGGCAAGCTCGGCTTCCGCGCCGTTGCGCAGCGGCCCCGGCGCGCAGATGAACTCGACGCGCGCGCCGACGCGGGCGACATGCCACGGCAGGCCGTGACGTTCGATCGCCGCGCGCAGGCCAAGCTCCAGCCGTTCGGCGAGCTTGTCCATATGCGCATAGGCCTTCTCGGTCATCACCTCTTCCAGTGTGGCGCGCATCGCGGCGAACTGGAGCGGGTTGGCCGACAGCGTCGTGCCCATGCCGGAATAGCCGGGCTCCTTGGTCTGCTCATAAGCCGTCCAGCGCTCCGCGACGTCGGCGCTCATGCCCCAGACGCTGGCCGGCACGCCACCGGCCACCGGCTTCCCGAGAACGAAGAGATCAGGCTCGAGTCCAAAGGCGCGCGTATAGCCGCCGGGGGCGGTCGAGATCGTATGCGTCTCGTCGATGAGAAGCAGCGTGCCGTGCTTGCGGGTGAGATCGCGCAAGCCATCGTGAAAGCCCGGCTGTGGGAGGACCATGCACGAATTGGTCAGGACAGGCTCGGTTATGACGCAAGCGACGTCGCCCTCGCCAAGCGCCGCATCCAGCGCGTCGAGATCGTTGAACTCCACGATGCGGGTCGTCTCGGTGAGATCGCGGAACTCGCCGGCCAGCCCGGGCCGGTTGACTGGCCGGCCATGCCTGAGGTTCACCATCGTCTCGTCTACCGAGCCATGGTAGCAGCCGTTGAAGACGAGGATTTTCGGCCGTCCCGTGACCGCGCGCGCGACGCGCAGCGCGAACCGGTTGGCATCCGTCGCCGTCGTCGCGATCTGCCAAGAGGGCAGGCCGAAGCGTCGTGCCAGGAGATCACCGAGCACGAGCGCGTCGGTCGAAGGCAGCATGTATGTCAGGCCGCGCCTGGCCTGCCGCCTGATCGCGCGCGCGACCGGTGCGGGCGAATGGCTGAACATCGAGCCGGTGTCGCCAAGGCAGAAATCGTCCAGGCGGTGTCCATCGATATCCGTGATCGTGGCGCCGGACGCCTTCTCCACCACGAAGGCGAAAGGCATCGGCCAGTCGCGCATCCAGTGCATCGGAACGCCCGCCAGATAGCCGCTCACGCCCTCGGCCATCGCCTTGCGCGACTGCGGACGGGCATGCGCGTACATCTTCGCTTCACGCGCCCGCAGCGCGTCGATGCGGGTGCGCGCGATGCCGCCGATGACGCCGGCTGCTTGCTCCGGTGCTCCTGCCACGGTTCAAAACTCCCTCAGATGACGGTTTCCTATCGTCGCGGCGTGCTTGCCGCAACTGTGTCACACCAACAAGGTTGATGGTGCTGATACGGATTCGCGACCATGCTGAAAGGAAACCTGTCCATGCGTTCAATTCTCGCGGTTCTCGCTTTTGTTGCCGGACCATCGGGGGCGATGGCGTCCGGCGGCATTTCCTGCGAGGTCGTGGACGATGGGGCAGAGATCGTGATCGGTGGCGGCATGACGCGGGGCATGGGCAGCGCGCTGTTCAGCTTTTCCGCCAGTACGACGATTCTGGATGCGACCGTCGAGGACGATCTTCGCCGAACGGAGTTCGAACGCGGTCACCTCCCGCAATACTGGTTCGACGGTGAAACGCTGAAGCTGCGGCTCTATCGCGAGCGAGAGGGCGATGCGCCGCACGGTTATGTCGAGATGCTCGTCGAGACCGCGCTCAACGAGACGACGAGCACGTTCGCCGGGACCTATGCGATCAGCACATACAACATGACGGGTGCGAGCGGCGGCGAGGCGCGCAAGACCGAGACTGCCGGAGAGATCGTCTGCAGCGTCGAGTGAGGCTCAGCCCGCCACGTCGATGACGCCGCAGTCGCCCGCTTCGGACCCGAAGGCGATGCGGCGGCCTTCAGCGTCCCAGTCGAGCGCCGTGATCGCGCCTTTGCCCGGGCGGCGCAGCAGCACTTCCTTCTGGTCGGCGATGCGGCCCGCGAGCACCATCCCGTCGGCAAAACCGATCGCGACGACGTCGTCGGTCGGGTGGCAGGCGACCGACGTGACCATCGAATCGCCGCGCGTGCCAAGTTCGACGGGCGCCTTGCCCATGGGGCCGTCCTTGGTCAGGAAGGGCCAGACGATCGCAGCCGGAGCGCCTGAACTGGCAAGCCAACGGCCCTTCGCGCTCCACGACAGCGACTTCACCTTCACCGGGTAGCCGGCCATGCGCATGTGCTTGCCATCTGCGAGCTTCCAGCCGTGCAGCGCGTTTTCCTGCATGGTGGTGACGAGGAAATTGCCGTCCGGCGAGAATGTGACGCCGGTATGCGCGCCCGCCCATTCCAGTTCGACGGGCTTGCCCTCGGCGGCGGGGAAATGCAGCGTCGCGCCGTTGTAGCGCGCGACCGCGATCCGCATGCCCTTCGGTGCGAAAGCGATGCCTTCCACCGAGCGCGGATGCTGGAATTCCTTCACCTTGCCGTCGGGAAGACGGACATAGGCCGTCCTGCCGGTGGCGTATGCGATCGCACCGCGCGGACCGGCAGCGACGGTCGTCACCCATTTGCGGCCGATCGAAGCGATCTCTGTCTTCGATCCGTCCGGCTTGACCTCGAAGACCTTGCCGTCCTCGCCGCCGGTGATCAGCGATTGTCCTCCGTCGCCGGGCACGGCCGCCAGAAGGCCGTCATGCACGGCTTCGTGCTTGTGGCCGTTGTCGAGGCGATGCACGACGCCATCGGCGAGCGCGAAATGCGGGATGTTTCCGAGCCAGACTGCGGCGACGCAGTGCGCATCGAGATCGAGGGGAGCAACGGTGGGCATCGATACCTGTGTCTGATTGTTCCTGCCGCGAGCCTCATACAGGCTCGTGGCGGCAAGAGCGAGTGCTCATCAAGCCTTCCGCGCGAAGCGTGACAAAAGTCTCTTGCAAGCCCTAAGCCTGGCAGGCCTCAAAAGTGCGCGTCAGGCGCTCCACGTCGAGGTCGCGGCCGATGAACACCAGCCGGCTCTCGTGCTTCTCCGCATCCTTCCAGGGACGCTGGTGGTCACCTTCGAGCAGCATGTGCACGCCCTGCACGACGTAACGATCCGGATCGTCCTTCAGCGCGATGATGCCCTTGAGGCGCAGGATGTTGGGGCCGTCCATCTGCGTCGTCTTTTCCAGCCATGGGAAGAACTTCTTCGGGTCCATCTCGCCGCTGCGCAGCGAGATCGATTTCACCGAGACGTCGTGGATCGCGGATGCCTCGCCGTGGTGATGGTCGTGATGGTCGTGATCGCAATCCGGGCCGCATTCGTGGTCGTGATCGTGATCCTGCGCGTCGAGGAAATGCGGGTCGTTATCCAGCGCCCGCTTCAGGTCGAACGCGCCACGATCCAGCACCTCGCTCAGCGCCACGCCGGAGCGCTCGGTCTTGTGGATCTTGGCCGCGGGGTTGATCGCGCGCACGGCTGCCTCGACGGCGCGGAGTTCTTCCGGCGTCACGAGATCGGTCTTGTTGAGGACCACGACGTCGGCAAATGCGATCTGGTCTTCGGCTTCCTTGGAGTCCTTCAGGCGCAGCGGCAGGTGCTTGGCATCGACCAGCGCGACGACGGCGTCGAGCTTGGTCTTGGCGCGCACGTCGTCGTCCATGAAGAAGGTCTGCGCCACCGGCGCGGGGTCGGCGAGGCCGGTCGTCTCGACCAGAATGGCGTCGAAACGGCCGGGACGTCGCATCAGGCCTTCGACGGTGCGGATCAGGTCGCCGCGCACCGTGCAGCAGATGCAGCCATTGTTCATCTCGTAGATTTCCTCGTCGGATTCCACGATCAGATCATTGTCGATGCCGATCTCGCCGAACTCGTTGACGATGACGGCGTAGCGCTTGCCGTGATCCTCGGTGAGGATACGGTTCAAAAGCGTGGTCTTGCCGGAGCCGAGATAGCCGGTGAGCACCGTCACCGGGATTTGGGCCTGTGCCTCGGGCATGATGTCCTCTTTGGGGAAAAATGGATGTCGAGAGGTCATATAGGCCTTCGATGCAGCGAATGCACGTCGCTCCGGCACGGTCCCGGTTCAAAAATTACGAACAGTTCATTCGCCGGGCTGAACTGCGGCGATGTCAAAAACTGGAGGCTTCACTTCAGCCTCGCCATGTCGAACCGCGCCACGTCCCCCAGCAGTTCCGCAAACCCGCTCGCAGCGTGGTCCAGCATGGCTTCTCCCGCTTCCGCTGTTGCGGCTGCTGCGTTCCCCGCCACGCCGTCCGGGTTGAGATCGCTCATCATCCAGCCGAAGGCATGCGGACCATAGGCGCGGAGATGCGTGAATTCCTGTGCAAATTCCGTTTGCGCGGAGGGGAAGTCGCGCGCCTTTGTCATGTCGACCAGTTCCGGCCGCAGCGCGAGCATCACGGAGGTTTCGATGAAACCGCCATGGATGCCGATCGCGCGTTCTTCCGGCGAAACGATCGGCAGCGGATACCCGAACCGCGTCCAACTCGTCGCGACCGCCAGCATGGCGTGTCGCACACGCAGTTCGGTCGCGACGATCGTCATCAGCGGCGAGTTCCCGCCATGGGCGTTCAGCATCACGAACCGACTGATCCCTTGCCGGAGGCACTCCTCACCGATGCCGATCCAGCGGTTCACGGCCTCGTCGAAGGCTAGCGACTTCGTGCCCGGCACGTCCAAGTGCTCGATCGAATAGCCGATCGTTTCGACCGGCAGAACGATCACGTCAGCGCCTTGCGGAAGGCGGCCTATTGCACGCTCGACCACGCCCTGCGCGATGATGCTGTCGGTCTCGAACGGCAGATGCGGGCCATGCTGCTCCGTCGCGCCGAGGGGCAAGATGGCGATGGTGTTGCGCATATCCGGTTTTGTTTCGCTGGCTGTCATGTTTCTGATATGTCGCTCTGGCATAGCATCGCATCGGAGCGGTCAGCCTATCGTGCCGCATGACCGACAAGCAACGTGCATAGCAGGGGGAAAGCCTTGATGGCAAAGGCGAACAAGGCGGCAGCGATGAGCCGGCTTCATTCGGCGGCGCGCCTCTCGCGCACCGCACTCGCGGCGCGGCTTCTGACGCACGGCTTCTATGCCGGGCAGGACCAGATCATGATCGCGCTCGACCGCGAGGACGGGCAGACGCCCGGGCAACTGGCCACCCGGCTCGGTGTGCGGCCACCCACAGTGACCAAGACGATCAACCGCCTGCAAAGCCAGGGTTATCTCGACAAGCGCGCTTCGGATTCCGATGCGCGGCAGGCGAACGTGTTTCTCACCGACGAGGGCCGCAACGCGATCAAGTCGATCGAGAAGGCCGTGCGCAAGACCGAGAAACAGGCGCTGAAAGGCCTGGACAAGAAAGAGCAGAAGGCGCTGCTCAAGCTCCTGGCGCGGGTCGAATCCAACCTCAACGGGGCAGTCGTCCCCGATGACGAAGACGATCCCGACACCGAGGAATAGCGCGCGCGTGGGACTTTGGACTTGCGCGACCGAACCTGTTGATCGATGAAGTCTGAGTACATCCAGTATCAGGCCCTCTGATTTGACCTCCACGACCAACAGAAGCGACACGGCGACGCCGTCCCCGGCAATCGTGCTCGTGATCTGCGCTTGCTTTCTCTTCGCGTGCCTCGATACGTCCGCGAAATATCTGGTTCAGCAGGGCATGCGGCCGGAATTCGTGTCCTGGGCGCGTTTTGCGATCCATGTCGTGGCCGTGCTGGTGCTGTTCCGCGCATGGTCGAACCCGTCGATGTTCAAGGTGAAGAGCCTGCCGGCGCAGATCCTGCGCGGCGTCTTCCTGTTCGGCTCCACGGTCTTCAATTTCCTTGCGCTGCAGACGCTGCAACTCGCCGAGACGGTTTCGATCTATTTCTTCGCACCGATGGTGATCACGGCGCTTGCCGGTCCGCTGCTTGGCGAATGGGCCGGCTGGCGGCGCTGGATGGCCGTGCTGGTCGGGTTCGTCGGCGTGCTCGTCATCACGCGGCCGGGTTTCGGCGATTTCGGCGTCGGCCATGTCTTCGCGCTGATCTCGATGTCGAGCTATTGCTTCTACGTCATCATGACGCGCCGGATGGGGGCGATCGAGACGGCGGAAAGCCTGATCTTCTATTCGGCTCTGGCCCCCGTGCTGCTGATGCTGCCGTTCGTACCGTCGGTCGCGTCCTTTCCGCAGGATGGCCTTCAGTGGGTCCTGTTCCTGATGCTCGGCCTGCTTGGCGGGTTCGGGCATTGGCTCCTGATCAAGGCCTACAAGCAGGCGACGGCCTCGGCGCTCGCGCCATATCCCTATTCGCAGATGATCTGGATGATCGGCTTCGGCTATCTCGTCTTCGATGATTTCCCGGATTGGTGGACGCTGGGCGGAGCGGCCATCATCGTCGCCAGCGGCCTTTACATCATCCATCGCGAGCATCGGCTCAGGCTGCTGGAGCGCTCGGCTCCGAACAGCGAAGACCAGTCATTGGCAAAAAAGCTTTGAATTGTCACAGTCGGGTGCCATAAGTCCTTTTAAACAGTTTAAAGACGTTGCACAGCTCCGGGAGGAGGGGTTCCCTGGCACAAAAGATCAAGCTCTCGACGATCGCCGAAGCGCTCGGCGTCTCGACCGCCACGGTGTCTCTGGCGCTGCGCGACAGCCCGTTGGTCGCCGACGGCACGCGCGAGCGCATCAAGGAACACGCGCGCACTATCGGCTACATCTACAACCGGCGCGCGGCGAGCCTTCGCACCTCGCGCTCGGGCATCGTGGGTGTCGTCGTGCACGACATCATGAACCCATTCTTCGCCGAAATCCTGCGCTCGATCGAGAGCGAGCTGGACCGCAGCCGGCAGACTTTCCTCCTGTCCAACCACTACGATCAGCTCGAAAAGCAGCGCACCTTCATCGACACGCTGCTGCAACTCGGCGCCGACGGCGTGATCATGTCGCCGGCGATCGGAACGCCGCCGCAGGATATCCAGCTTGCCGAGGATAATGGGCTGCCGGCGGTACTGATCGCGCGATCGGTCGAGGGGGCCGATGTGCCGGTGTTTCGCGGCGACGATTCCTATGGCATCGGGATCGCCACCAACCATCTGATCTCGCTCGGTCACCGCCGCATCGTGATGATCGGCGGCACGGACCAGACCTCCACCGGCCGAGATCGCTATCGCGGCTACGTCATCGCCATGGAGAATGCCGGGCTGGAGGTCCGCACCGACTGGCGCATGCCCGGCCCCCGGACGAAGCAGGGCGGCTTCGAGGCCTCCCAGCAATTCCTGGCGCACAAGGACAAGCCGACCGCGGCGGTTTGCTGGAACGACCTGGTCGCGATCGGTCTCATGAACGGTATCTACCGGGCCGGCCTGACACCGGGCGTCGACGTGTCCGTAACCGGGTACGACGATCTCGAGGAAGCCGCGATCGCCACGCCGGCGCTGACGACCGTATGGAACGGCCAGCGCGAAGTGGGGCGGCGTGCGGCGCGTGCGCTGCTCGATCGCCTGAACGGCATCGAAATCCATGGCGGGCAAGAGCTGATCCGGCCCGAACTCCATGTCAGGCAATCGACCGGAAAACCGGTCGAGCGCTAAAAGCCTACCAACATAGCGGCGCCGGTGGTCGTCCAAGGTTCAAACTTGGGATGACTTCCTCTAGTCTGCGCGCCGATAGTCGCATTCAGGAGAGCATGCAGTGTCGAAACGTCAAGAAGCCACGATCCTCGTACCATCGCATATGCATAAGCATGCGGTTGAACGCCTCAATGCCTTGTTCCCGACACTGAATGTGAAGGCTGCCGATGCAAGCCTTCTTTCCGAGGACGAGCGTGGGAGCGTGCGCGGCATCGCTTCGATGACCCGGATCGACGCTGCCTTCATCGATGCCCTGCCCAATCTCGAAATCATCGCGAGCTTCGGTGTCGGCTACGACCATGTCGATGCGAAGCATGCAGGGTCCAAGGGCGTCATGGTGACGAATACGCCCGACGTCCTCACCGAGGAGGTCGCCGACACGGCGATCGGCCTGCTCATCAACGCCGTTCGCGAACTGCCGAAGGCGGAAGCGTGGCTGCGCGCGGGAAAATGGGCCAGCGCGGGCAATTACCCGCTGACACGCGGCACGTTGCGGGCGCGCTCGGTGGGCATCTTCGGCATGGGGCGCATCGGCCTGGCGATCGCGCGCCGTGTCGAGGCATTCGGTCTGCCGGTCAGTTATCACAACCGCCGCAAGGTCGACGGGCTCGGCTATGCCTATCACGACACGCTGGTCGGCCTTGCAAAAAGCGTCGATACGCTGATCTCGGTCGCGCCCGGCGGCGCGTCGACTGAGAAGGCGGTGAACGCCGAAGTGCTGGCGGCGCTCGGCCCGACAGGCGTGTTCGTCAATATCGGGCGTGGCACCACGGTCGATGAGGCGGCGCTGGCAAAGGCGCTTTCGGACGGCACGATCATGGCGGCCGGCCTCGACGTCTTCGAAAAGGAACCGAACGTCCCGGACGATCTCATGCAGGCGCCGAATGCGAGCCTGCTTCCGCATGTCGGCTCCGCGTCGCTCCATACGCGTCAGGCGATGGCCGATCTCGTCGTCGACAATCTCGTGTCGTGGTTCGACGAGGGCAAGCCGCTGACGGCGGTGCCGGAGACGGTGCACGTCAAGAACGGTAAGGCCTGAGCCCACCGCTCCGCTTCCGCTGGGTGGAAGCGGCTACTCGGCCGCTGCCAGCCGGCCGCCGCGCGCGGCGGCATGGTCTCTAGCTGCATCGCCGAAAGCCTTGAACACGCGCGCCGATGCATCGTCGGACTTCGCCCAGTATTCCGGGTGCCACTGGACGCCGACCGCGAAGGCGCGTGCGTTGATCACGGACACCGCCTCGACGGTGCCATCCTGCGCCACGGCTTCGACCTGCAACCGGTCGCCCAACCGATCGACGGCCTGCCGGTGGACCGAGTTGACCATCACCTCGCCCGCCCCGAAGATGCCTGCGAGGCAGCTTCCCGGCTTGATCGAAACCGGCTGGCGGATGGCGAAGCGCTCGTTCTGATCGTCGCTCACCGGGGCGCGGTGGTCGAGCCTGCCCTCCTGCTCCTGGATCTCGCTGGCCAGCGTGCCGCCCAGCGCCACGTTCAGTTCCTGGATGCCGCGGCAGATCGCGAGCAGCGGCACGCCACGCTCGATCGCCATGCGGATCAGCGGCAGGGTGGTGGAATCGCGCGCTTCGTCATACGGGCCGTCGGCCTCCGTCGCTTCGGCACCGTAGAGAGAGGGGTGGACGTTGGATTTCGACCCGGTGACCATCACGCCATCGACCCGGGCCAGCAACGATTCGAGATCGAGCCGTTCGCCGAAGGACGGCACGAGCAGCGGAAACACGTCTGCCACGGAAATCGCAGCATCGAGATATTGCTGCGGGGCCGCATGCCACGTGTAGTTGTCGAACTGGCGGACATCGGTCGACACGGCGACGAGAGGCTGGTTCATGGCGTTTCCGAACCGGATCGGGCCCGGCCTTTCCTGACAGATTTCTACAAATCTCTAGCCTGATCGCGGCTATTTTCCAAGCGCGAGGCCTTGTGCCAGGAAGCACCCGGAAAGACGTCAATAATCGAGCACAACGCCTTGCTGCACAACGCGATAGCACTTTCGTCTCATGCGTCCATTCGGCTGGACTCGCGTGACTCAGCGTGTATTTATACGCGCCGGCTACCGGGGGGAGGCTGCGCTTGCTGCGCGGTTTTGCCTCGATCTCCGTTTTTCTTGGGATCAAAAAATCCACTTTGGGAGGTACATCCATGGATCGTCGTTCGTTTATCACAAAGGCTGGCTTTGCCGGTGCGGGTGCTGTCGCCGCGTCCACGCTCGCCGCGCCTGCAATCGCACAGGGCAACCAGACCTGGCGCATGGTCACCACATGGCCGAAGAACTTTCCCGGTCTCGGTGTCGGCGCGCAGCGTCTTGGTGACCGCATCACGGCAGCATCGGGCGGCCGTCTGACCATTCAGGTCTATTCCGCAGGCGAACTCGTGCCGCCGCTTCAGTCGCTCGACGCAGTCATCGAAGGTTCGGCCGAGATGAGCCACGGCGCTGCCTATTACTGGCAGAACAAAAGCGCCGGCCTCTCCTTCTTCACCGGCGTTCCCTACGGCATGACCTCGCGCGAGTTAACCGCGTGGGTTCGCCACCTCGGCGGCCAGGAAATCTGGGACGAAATCTACGACCAGTTCGGGGTTCAGGCATTTCTGTCGGGTGATACCGGCACGCAGGCCGGCGGCTGGTTCCGCAACGAACTGACCGGCGTGTCCGATATCCAAGGCCTTCGCTTCCGCACGCCCGGCCTTGGCGGCCAGGTGTGGGAGAAGCTTGGCGCATCCGTCACCAACATGGCGGCCGGCGAAATCTTCCAGGCTCTCCAGTCCGGGACGCTCGACGCGGCCGAGTTCGTGGGTCCCTACAACGACCTGGCACTCGGTTTCTACCAGATCGCCAAGAACTACTACTTCCCGAGCTTCATCGAGCCGGGCCTGGCGACCGAGCTGGTCGTCGACAAGGCGAAATTCCAGGAACTGCCGGCCGATCTTCAGGCGATCGTCAAGGATGCCTGTGCGGCTGAATACGACAACGTCGCTGCTGACTTCGCCGCGAACGATCCGCGCGCGCTCCAGACGCTCGTCAACGATCACGGCGTGAAGGTTCTGCCGTTCCCCGACGAGATCCTCGAGGCGGGTGCGGTTGCGGCCAAGGAGGTCATGACGGGCCTGCTGGACTCCAGCGACGCCCTGACCAAGAAGACCGCCGAGAGCTTCGTTTCGGCGCTCAACATCGTTCGCCAGAAGACCGAAGGCACCGACTCGCTCTTCATCCAGGCGCGCGAGAAGTACTTCCATATCTGATCGTTGAGGTCGGACTGAAAACACGAAGCCCGGGAGCGAAATCCCGGGCTTTTTTCATGATCTAGCTGTGAGCTTTCGGAAGGCTGTCCATTCGGACCTAGCCGCCGAACATCGAGGCGAGCCCGCGTCCCGCCGTTATCGCGGCGTAGCCGAGAACCGAGAAATAGACCACCGTCGCCGCGAGCATCCCGTATCCCGCCAGCACCAGGTACCCGTCGCGCTGCGACATGCCGATGCAGAGGAACAGGATGGCGAAGGCGGGCAAGGTGTTCGAGAAGGGCACCAGCCCGAGCGGAAACAACAGCAGGACGCCGCCGGCGACGATCGCAAGACCGTTTACCCTGCCGGCAAAACCGCTTCCGGTGATCGCCTTGGCCCGCGGCCTGATCACGCCCTCGATGCGGTCGATCAGCGAAACACCGCGCTCGAGCACCGATCGCAGCTTCCCACCGTCGATCGAGCGATCCATGAGCCTGGACGGAAGCCAAGGGGTACGGTTCAGCGCGACTGCAAACCCCAGCAGAATGATCGCGAGGCCGAAGACCGTGCTGACGCCGGGGATCGAAACCGGCAGGAGGAAAGGAACGGTCAACAGCGCGCACAGCAGGAGCGGTCCGTGGTCGCCGATCTCCGCCAGCATCTGCCTTAGCGTGACGCCCTTGTCGTCGATCATGTCGATGGTCCGCTGAAGTGCGGACTTCATCGATTCGGCGCGATCGTCGTAGGCGACACTCATCCGGCATTCCTCAGCGCATAAAAAAGGGCCGGTAGAGGTCATCCACCGGCCCTGCATTCGGTGTCAATCGCCGATCAGCTATAGATCCAACGCGGCAGCCATGTGGCAAGCCCCGGGAAAGCAAACATCAGCGCCATGGCAACGAGTTGCAGACATACGAAGGGAATGATGCCCTTGTAGATCATGCCCGTGGTCACACTCGCTGGCGCCACACCTCTCAGGTAGAACAGAGAGAAGCCGAACGGCGGCGTCAGGAACGACGTCTGGAGGTTCACACCGACGAGAACGCCAAGCCAGACCGGGTCTACGCCCAGCGTGAGAAGGATCGGTGCGGTGATCGGGATCACGATGAAGATGATCTCGAACGTGTCCAGGATGAAGCCGAGCAGGAACATGATGAACATCACGACGGCAACCGCCGCCAATGTTCCGCCCGGCAAGCCTTCGAGGAACTCGTGAACGAGGTTCTCGCCGCCCATCAGGCGGAAGACGATCGAGAACACCGAGGCGCCCAGCAGAATGACGAACACCATAGACGTGATCGTGGCCGTCGATATCACCGCCTGACGCAGGATGGTGAACGACAGTTTCCAGCGAAGCGCCGACAGGACCATCGCGCCGACAGCGCCGACCGATGCAGCCTCAGTGGCTGTAGCAATGCCGCCGAGAATCGAACCCAGAACCGCTATGATCAGAAGCAGCGGTGGCACCAGCGCAACGATCACTTCCCGGAACAGATCCTTCTTTTCCGCCTCGGGAACGGGTGTTGCCGGGCATGACGTCGGATCGGTGATCGCCTTAAAGATCATCCAGGACAAATAGAGCGCCACAAGAAGGAGGCCGGGAAGAATCGCGCCGGCGAAGAGATCGCCGACCGAGACTGGCGCAGGCGCGAAATTGCCCTTCGCCATCTGCACTTGCGCATTGATGCCGGCCAGGATGTCTCCCATGAAAATCAGGACCGTCGAGGGGGGGATGATCTGGCCGAGCGTTCCGGACGCGCAGATGACGCCGGTGGCCAGCTTGGGATCGTAGTTCGCACGCAGCATTGCCGGCAGCGAGATTAGACCCATCGTCACGACGGTCGCGCCGACCACGCCGGTCGACGCCGCCAGCAGCGCTCCCACGATGATGACTGAGATGCCGAGGCCGCCACGCATGTTGCCGAACAGCTTGCCCATCGTCGTGAGTAGTTGCTCTGCGATCGTGGACCGTTCGAGCATCACGCCCATGAAGATGAAAAGCGGAACGGCGACCAGAACCTCGTTTGTCATGAAGCCGATATAGCGCGGTGCAAGGCTGCCGAGATTGGACGGGTCGAAGACGCCGAACCACATGCCGACGAGACCGAACATCAAAGAAACGCCGGCAAGCGAGAAGGCCACCGGGAAACCCAGCATAAGGAAGCCGATGATGCCGAAGAACATCAGGCCGGCGAGAATCTCGCCGATAAGTACCGGATCCATTAGTGGGAGCCCCCGTCATTTTCGTAGCGCAGATGCGCAGGCAAGAGATGCTCGCTGCGTGTGAGGACCAGGATCGAGCGCAGCGCCATGGCGATGCCCTGCAAGGCCACGACAGCGGTGAAGACCATGATGAACGACTTGAGGATGAAGTATCCCCTCAGTCCCCCGGGGTTGGGAGAGCCTTCGTAGATCCGCCACGAGCGGGCCACGTAATTCCAGCCATACGCATAGACGATCCAGCAAAACGGCAGCAGGAAGAAAACGACGCCGATAAAATCGATCAAGGCCTTTCGCTCGATCGATGCCGGCCGATAGAAAATATCCACGCGCACGTGGTCATTTCTCAAAAGCGCGAAACCTGCGACTGCGGTGAACATCGCGCCGTTCAGCCATACGTAAAGGTCCTGCATCCAAAGTTGTG
Organism: Mesorhizobium sp. CAU 1732; assembly: GCF_039888675.1. Classification (NCBI taxonomy): domain Bacteria; kingdom Pseudomonadati; phylum Pseudomonadota; class Alphaproteobacteria; order Hyphomicrobiales; family Phyllobacteriaceae; genus Mesorhizobium; species Mesorhizobium sp. CAU 1732. Next base: position 20,143 of record NZ_JBDQQR010000002.1, on the reverse strand, counting down.
TCGTGGAGAAGAAGTAGCGCTGAACCACGACAGTGAAGCAGACGAGCACGATGGCAAGGGACAGCCATGAGAATGTCTTGCCGATTATCGAGTTAAGTCCGCTGATGGCGCGGATGATGAAGACGAGTATGTTCATAGGTTCCATCCCGGCAGTCGTTTCCGGTCAAGATGCGCCCGAAGGCGATCATCGAGTCTCGATCGCATGAATTGTCCTCCCTCGCGGCAGCGCCGCACTCCCCCACGTCTTCCGCCGCACATGATCGAGGCGCCGCCCCTTGAATTTCGGCTGGCTCGATCATGGTGAGCGATCGCCGATAGCAGCTTGCACCAGACTTGGAAAGCAATGCTGGCCCGTTTTTTGTCCACAAATTCCACCTGCCGCAAGGTCTTGCGACAGATTCGTTCGTCGATGGTTGGGCCGGCGACACAATCGCAATCCTAGCGAAATTCGTTGACGTGGATGCATGGGGCGGAAACACTGCGGCCTCGTGGCATACCGCTTCGGGGAGCGGCGGAGGAGATTTGGATGACACTTCACGAGGTTGCTCTCGACGACAAATTCGACCTGTCCAAAGAGCGGATTTTCGTCTCCGGCTCGCAGGCCGTCATCCGCATGCTGATGATGCAACGCGAGCGTGACTTGCGCGCCGGTCTGCGTACGGCAGGCTTCATTTCGGGCTACCGCGGTTCGCCGCTCGGTGGGCTCGACCAGCAATTGTGGAAGGCGAAGCGCCAGCTCGAGGCCGCCGATATCGTGTTCCAGCCGGGCATCAACGAGGAACTGGCCGCGACCGCGTGCTGGGGCACCCAGCAGACCGAATTGCTTGGCGAGGGCAAGTATGACGGCGTCTTCTCCGTCTGGTACGGCAAAGGCCCCGGCGTCGATCGCTCCGGCGACGTGTTCCGCCATGCCAACCTTGCCGGCACGTCGAAGCATGGCGGCGTGCTGGCTCTGATGGGCGACGACCACACGGCGGAATCCTCCACCAACGCGCATGCGACCGAGTTTGCCTTCGTCGATGCGATGATCCCGATCTTCAACCCCGCCGGCGTGCAGGAACTCGTGGATTACGGCCTCTACGGTTTCGCGTTGTCGCGCTACGCCGGCACGTGGTCGGCGATCAAATGCGTCAAGGACAACATCGAATCGACCGCGTCCGTCGATGTGTCGCTCGACCGTCTAAACATCGTCTATCCCGAGATCGACCTGCCGCCCGGCGGCTTGGGCATCCGGCACGAGATCGACCAGTTCGGCCAGGAAAAGCGCCTCCACGACTACAAGCGCGCGGCGGTCGCGGCGTTCATCCGTGCCAATGGCCTGAACCGCATCATCTATTCGGGCGGAAGCGCGCCGAAGATCGGCATCATCACCATCGGCAAGAGCTATCTCGACGTGCGCCAGGCGCTGGACGAGATCGGCGTCGACGAAGCCACCGCCAACCGCATCGGCGTGCGCCTGTTCAAGGTGGCCTGCCCGTGGCCGCTCGATCTGGAGCATGTCCAGGACTTTGCGCGTGGGCTCGACACGATCATCGTGGTCGAGGAAAAGCGATCGCTCATCGAGGCGCAGCTTCGCGAGGCGCTCTACGGCGCTGCGTCGCAACCGGTCATCATCGGCAAGAAGGACGAGCGCGGCGCGGCGCTGTTCGAAGCCGCCGGCGCGCTCGATCCCAACGATATCGCGATCGCGCTCGGCCAGCGCGTGCTGAAGGTCATCGGCCATTCCGACGAGGTCGCGGGGCGCGTCAGCCAGTTGCGGCAGTTTCAGGCGATGCTCGCCGACACCAAGGACGTCGCGTCGCGCACGCCGTATTTCTGCTCCGGCTGCCCGCACAATTCGTCCACCAAGGTTCCCGAGGGCTCGATCGCCGGCGGCGGCATCGGCTGCCATTTCATGGCGCTCTGGATGGATCGCTCGACGGTCGGCTTCACGGCCATGGGCGGCGAGGGCGTGCAGTGGATCGGCCAGGCGCCGTTCTCCAAGCGCGGGCACATGTTCCAGAATCTCGGCGACGGCACCTACAACCACTCCGGCTCTCTCGCGATCCGCTTCGCACTCGCGAGCGACGCCAACATCACCTACAAGATCCTCTACAACGACGCCGTCGCGATGACCGGCGGCCAGCCGCATGAGGGCGGGTTGACCGTCGACATGATCGCCAATCAGGTTCGCGCCGAGGGCGTCGACCGCATCGCGGTCGTGACGGACGAACCGGACAAATATGCCGGCAAGGTGTCGTTCCCGTCAGGCGCGACCATCCATCATCGCGACGAACTCGATCTGGTCCAGCGCGAATTGCGCGACGTTCCGGGCGTGTCGGTGCTGCTCTACGACCAGACCTGCGCGGCGGAAAAGCGCCGCCGCCGCAAGCGCGGCACGTTCCCCGATCCCGATCGCAGGGTGATCATCAACGAACTCGTCTGCGAGGGCTGCGGCGATTGCGGCGTGAAGTCCAACTGCGTTTCCGTGCAGCCGGTCGAGACCGAGTTCGGCCGCAAGCGCCGCATCGACCAGTCGAGCTGCAACAAGGACTTTTCCTGCGTCAACGGCTTCTGCCCGTCCTTCGTCACGGTGCACGGCGCGAAACTGCGCAAGGCGCAAGGCGTTGCGGGAAGTGCCGATCCGCTCGACGGCGTGCCCACACCCGCGCTGTTCGAGCTCGGCCGGGCAGGGTGGTCGTCCATCATCGACGGCATCGGCGGTACCGGCGTGGTGACGATCGGCGCCGTGCTCGGCATGGCGGCGCATCTCGAAGGCAGGGGTTGCGGCATGATCGACATGGCCGGCCTCGCCCAGAAGGGTGGTGCGGTGTTCAGCCATGTCCGCATCGCACGCATGCCCGAAGACATCCACGCCATCCGCGTGTCGGCCGGCAAGGCCGACCTGATCCTCGGCTGCGACCTCGTCGTGTCAGGCAACAAGAAGGTCCTGTCGGCGGTGCGCGAGGGCGAGACGATCTTCGTCGCGAACACGGCCGAAGTCATGCCGGGCGATTTCGCCCGTTCGGCCGATTTCTCGCTTCCCACGGAGCGCCTGAAGAAGGCGATCCGCGGGGCTGCCGGCGAAGACAAGGCGCATTTCTTCGACGCGACCAAGACGGCTGCCACGCTGTTCGGCAATTCGCTCGGCGCCAACATGTTCATGCTCGGCTTTGCCTATCAGCATGGCGGCTTGCCGCTCTCGGCGGAGGCGGTCGAAAAGGCGATCGACCTCAATGGCCAGGCGGTCAAGATGAACATCGATGCATTCCGCTGGGGCCGCCGCGCCGCGCACGATCCCGAGTTCGTCAAGGGGCTTGTCGATGGACCGGCGACCCAGGCGGCTCCGCAGCAGTCGGATACGCTGGACGACGTCATCTCGCGTCGCGAGGTGTTTCTCACGGCCTATCAGAACGCGGCCTATGCGAAGCGCTACCGCACGAAGCTCGATGCGATCCGCGCCACTGAGGCGCGTGCCGCTCCGGGTTCCACGATGCTGACGGAGGCGGTTGCCCGCAACCTCTTCAAGCTGATGGCGATCAAGGACGAGTATGAGGTGGCGCGCCTCTACACCGACGGCTCGTTCAAGCGGCAGCTTGAAGCGCAGTTCCAGGATTTCGACAGGCTGGAATTCCATCTCGCGCCGCCGATCCTCGGACGCAAGGGCATCGACGGCAAGCCGGCCAAATCGAGCTTCGGCCCGTGGATGATGAAGGCGTTCGGCCTGCTGGCGAGCTTCAGGGGCCTGCGCGGCACGGCGCTCGACGTCTTCGGCTATACGCAGGAGAGGCGCATGGAACGGCGGGTTCTGGCGGATTATGAGAGCGATCTCGACCTGATCCTCGCCGAACTGTCACCCGGCCGGATCGAGGCCGCCGTGGCGCTGGCATCCGTCCCGGCCATGATCCGGGGCTATGGCCACGTCCGGCAGGCGAGCGTCGCGAAGGCCGTTCCGGAGCGCGAGCGGCTGGTCCAGCGGCTCAGGAACACCGCGCCCGAGCGCACGCTGGAGGCGGCGGAATAGGGCATTTCCGTCGGCGGCGGAGCGGGGCCCAACTGTGGTTTATAAGCCTTTCTTAATGTGACTATGGCAGCCTTTGGGTTCAAAACGGTAATCCGGCATGCCCAATCGAAAGAACGAAGAGCTCCCGCTCGACATATACATACCGTTTGTGCAGACCTTGTTCCGCGACAGCGTAACTCTTGCGGTGGGTTTTGCTGCGCAGATTTTACTCGCGATCCTCGTTTTTCTCAGTTCAGGCGACCCGATTTATTTGGGAGTGGCGTTAAGTCTCGGCACGCTCGCTTTTTTTCGTCTTCAGAGTGTTCGCCGTTACAGTGATGCGCCGCCGCCGGCCGATCGCGCGGAGGCGCGGGAGCGCGAGCGCCTCTACATTTTCTATGGGGCGTTCCACGGGTTTCTGCTCGGCCTCTTCTGCTTCATCACGATCTATTGGTCGCACGATTACTTCGGCGAGATCGCTTCGGTCTGCGTGACGCTTGCGTCCGCGACATCGATCGCCGGCCGGAACTACGGCTCGCCGCGGATGGTGATGCTGTTCATCATGACCATGACATGGCCGATATCGCTGGCGTTCATTCTGCGCGGCGACGTGTTCCACGTCATCCTCGGCTGCATGTCGATCCCGTTCTTCTTCGCCATTCGCCGCTTTGCCGAGAATGTGCGCGAGGTTCTCTTCGCCGCCTTGTCCGAGCAGAAGAAGGCCAATCGCCTCGCCCAGCGTTTCGACAAGGCGCTCAACACGATGACGTCGGGCCTGATCATGCTCAGCCCCGCGGGACGTGTCGTGGTGGCCAATGCAGAGGCGGCCGATCTGATGCGGGTCTCGGACCCGGATCGCCTTCTCGGGCGCACCTTGCGCGGGCTTCTGATGCGCGGCGTCGCCGGCGGCATGCTGAGCGACAAGGATTCGCGCTACGCGGAAACGCAGCTCACGCGCGCGCTGCGGGAAGGCAAGGACCGCAAGGTCCTTTTGCGCTTGTCCAACGGGCGCTATTTCGAGTTCTCCGCCCGTGAAGGCTATGACGAGCTCGGCGTGATCACCTTCGACGAGGTGACGGCGCGCATCGAGGCGGAAGAGCGCATTCGTTTCATGGCGCGCTACGACAGCCTGACGGGGCTGGCCAACCGCGCCTTCTTCCACGAGCTCATCACGGAGCATGTGTCGTCGGGCGACCAGAACCGCTCGGTCGGCTTGGTCGTCTTCGATCTCGACGACTTCAAGAGCATCAACGACACACTCGGCCATCCGGTCGGCGACGGCCTGATTTTCGCCGTGGCGGAGCGCCTCGGGCGCTATGCCAGCGAGGACGTGAAGGTCAGCCGCTTCGGCGGCGACGAGTTCATGATCTTCTTCAACGATGTCAGCGAAGGGGATACATTCTCCACCATCCTCGACGGTATCTTCAGCAGCCTCTGCGGCGATGTCGATGTCGCCGGGCACTCGCTGCGCATCCAGGCAAGCGCCGGAGCCGTGATCAGCCCCGCGAAGACGGCGGATGTCGATGCGATGATCGTGCGCGCCGACCTCGCGCTCTACAAGGCCAAGGAGAACGGCAAGAACGGCTGGCGCCTGTTCGAGGCCACGATGGACCAGGCCTTCCGCAACCGGCAGGTGATGAAGGCCGATCTGCGCCATGCTGTGGAGACGCGCAGTCTTCGCGTAGTCTATCAGCCGATCGTCTCGATGGAGACCATGCGCATCGCAAGCTGCGAGGCGCTGTGCCGCTGGGATCATCCGGAACTCGGCCCGATTTCACCGGCGGTCTTCATTCCGCTCGCCGAGGAGATGGGCATCATCTCGGACATAAGCACCTTCATGCTGAATGCGGCGACGCTGGAGTGCACGCGTTGGCCCAATCCTATTTCGGTATCGGTGAACCTCTCGGCCAAGGACTTCCGCAACGACGACGTTCTGGCGAAGGTTCGCAACGCCCTCGATGCGTCCGGCCTTGCGCCGCACCGCCTGGAGATCGAGGTCACGGAAACCGCGCTTCTCGACGACCGTTCGCAGACGCGGGAGTATATCGAGCAGATGAAGACGATCGGCGTGCGCATCGCGCTCGACGATTTCGGCACCGGCTATTCCAGCCTGAGCTACCTGCACACGCTTCCGCTCGACAAGGTCAAGATCGATCGTTCTTTCCTGATCGACGTGACGCGGAACGCCCGCTCGCTCGAACTCCTGAAGGGCATCGTGAACCTGTCGCGGCCGCTCGGCCTTTCCGTCACCATCGAAGGCGTGGAGACGTTCGAGCAGCTCAAGATCCTGTCGCTCGAAGTCAAGCCGGACCTCGTCCAGGGTTTCCTGTTCGGATCCGCCCTGACGGCTTCCGGGATCGATACCATGTCGAACACGACGTGGCCCTTCGCGAACCAGATCAGTGCCTCGCTTCGCAAATCCAGCTCCTAAAGCTCATGACAACGGCCGCAGACCCCTTGCCCCATGACTTTGTCGTTAACGGTTGATTAAGGTTAACCGGGCGTTAACAGCACCTGTCGCTTTTTCGACTTTACTCCTTTCGGCGGTGCGATACCCTGTAGTAGGCGGATGAGTTGAGTACGGGGACAAGTATGGGTGGCAATGTTACGGCGCTTGCGAGCGCATCGGGGGACGTTCGTGGCGCAACTGATCTCGGTAACGAGGGCGCCGAAGTCTCTTCCTTCGTCAAGAACATCTATTCACTTCTGGAACGGGTAGAGTATCGCCGTTGCGAGAGCGGGGATGATCTCGAAGCCATCTACAAGCTTCGTTACAAATCCTACCGCGCCACCGACATGGTGCCGGCCAATCGGGAGCGTCTGGTCTACGACGCGCTGGACGACCTGCCGAACTGCTACCGCTTCGGTGTGTATATCGACGGCCAGCTCGTCAGCACCTTACGTATCCATCATGCGGCGGCGGAGCACACCCAATCACCTTCGACCATCGTCTATCCCGACGTGCTGATGCCGCGGATATCCGCCGGCGAGTCCTTCATCGATCCCAGCCGTTTCGCGGCTGATCCGGAGTGGTCGAAGGCGTTTCCGCAAATCCCGTACATCACATTGCGGCTTGCCGGCATGGCGTGCTTCCACTTCGCAGCGCCGTACTGCCTGTCGACGATCCGCCCCGACCATGCGGGCTTCTACAAGCGCATCTACTGCTCCGAGCAGATCGGCGACCTGCGCGACTATCCCGGGCTGAACTATCAGGTGATCCTGTATCAGGCCAACGTGAACGCGATCCGTCTTCGCTCGTTCGTGCGCTTTCCGTTCTTCCGGTCGACGGCCATGGAACAGCGGATGATGTTCGGCCAGCCTGCCAAGGGCGAACTCGCACCGCTGACCATTCTGCCGACCGCGAAATACATCAAGCACGCGGCCTAACCGCCTCGGCGGCCGCCCTGCCGGCTGCTTGTCTTTCGCGGAGAGGGCGTTCATAAGCCGTCGCAATGCGGCTGCCCATGGCAGCGCGTCCGCACCGAGGACCGATGACCACACGCGACGACATCGTCCGCTCGGCCGTCTGGGCATCTGAGCTGACCGACGACGAACTGGACCGCGCGCGCCGCGGCGTGGTCGAGCGCGTCTTCGCGAAGGGCGGCTACATCTGCCATCGCGGCGACAAGCTCGATCACTGGACCGGCGTCGTCACCGGCCTCGTCAAGATCAGCGCGATTTCGCGGGACGGCAAGGCCATGACATTTGCCGGGGCGACCGATGGCGGCTGGTTCGGCGAGGGCTCGGTCCTGAAGGATGAACCACGCAAATACGATCTCGTTGCGATCCGCGAGACGCGTCTCGCCATGATGCCGCGCGCGACGTTCATGTGGCTCTTCGAAAACAGCACCGGCTTCAATCGTTTCCTCGTGCGCCAGCTCAACGAGCGGATGGGGCAGTTCATCGCTACGATCGAATACGACCGCATCCTCGGCCCCAAGGCGCGGGTGGCGCGCAATCTCTCCTGGTTCTTCAATCGCGTTCTCTACCCGAATACCGGCGCGTGGATCGAGATCAGCCAGGAAGAGCTCGGTCTGCTTGCCGGCGTCTCGCGCCAGGTCGTCAATCGTAGCCTGCAGGAGCTCGAGGACGAAGGCCTGCTCGCGGTCGAGCACGGTCGGATCAGGCCGCTCGATATCCCGGCTCTCACAGCCTACGACGCCTGACGGCAGCCCGCGAAGACGCGGCATCGTATGTCGATCCGGATGGTTGGGAGGGGCGCATACACTGGCGCCCATTCAAGAGACAATCTGGCGTCCTGTCTGTCAAGCGGCCAGTTGCTTGCAGGGCGATTTCGTGAAAACTTCCGGTTCATGGTGAGGGCGGTCGCGTCGATGCGGCAGTCCTCCGGGAGGATAAAGGGCGGACAACGCCCGACGGGAGGATTTGGGTTTTGGCGCAAGCTGCGACCTCGCTCGACACGTTTCCGAAATATCTGCTGCTCAACGCGGAGCGATTTCGCGATGGGCCGGCCATGCGCCACAAGGATCGCGGCATATGGCAGAATTGGAGCTGGGCGCAGCAGCTCGACGAAATCCGCGCCTTCGCCATAGGGCTGGAGACGATCGGCTTCGTGCGCGGCGACAAGGTCGCGGTCGTCGGTGCGAACAGGCCGCGTCTCTATTGGACCTTTGCCGCTGTGCAGTCGCTGGGCGGCGTTCCGGTTCCCGTCTATGCCGACGCGGTGGCGGAGGAGATGGCCTATGTCATCGATCACGCAGCCGTGCGCTTCGCCGTCGTGCAGGACCAGGAGCAGGTCGACAAGCTGCAATCCTTCCGCGAGACGATCCCGGCCCTGAAGGAAATCATCTACGACGAGCCGCGCGGCCTGAGGGACTATCCGGCCGGCGGTCTGCACGATTTCACCGCCGTCCAGGCGGCCGGGCGAGCCGCGATGGAAGCTGACCCCGACCGCGCAGGGCGCTGGGCGGCGGACATCCAGGCCGCCAGCGGCGACGACACGTCGATCATGCTCTACACCTCGGGCACGACCGGCCGCTCCAAGGGCGTGATGATCAAGGCGGCCGCGGCCGTCAACGCGGCCGCAGACACGGCCGCCTTCGACAATCTGTCGGAGACGGACAGCGTGCTCGCCTATCTGCCGCTGGCCTGGGTGGGGGATCACTACCTCAACTACGCGCAAGGCTATATCGCCGGTTTCTGCATGAACTGCCCGGAGAGCCAGCAGACCGTTCCGCAGGATTTGCGCGAGATCGGCCCGACCTACTATTTCGCGCCGCCCCGCGTCTTCGAAGGTCTGCTGACGAGCGTCACGATCCGCATGGAGGATGCGGGCCGCTTCAAGAAATGGGTGTTCCGCCACTTCACCGAAGTGGCCAGGAAATACGGCGAGGCGATCCTCGAAAAGCGGCCCGTTTCGCTGGCGGGGCGGCTCCACTATGCGCTTGGCGAACTGTTTCTCTACGGCCCTCTCAAGAACGTGCTCGGCATGTCGAACATCCGTGTCGCCTATACGGCCGGCGAGGCGATCGGCAGCGATTTGTTCTCGTTCTTCCGCTCGCTCGGCATCAATTTGAAGCAGCTTTACGGCCAGACCGAAGCGTTTCTCTACGTGACCGTCCAGAAGGACGGGCAGGTGCGCTCCGATACGGTCGGCCCCGCGGCTCCCAATGTCGACATCCGGATCGCCGACAATGGCGAAGTCCTTTTCAAGTCGCCCGGCATGTTCTCGGGCTACTACAAGGAGGACGACAAGACCGTCGAGACGATGACGCCGGACGGCTATGTGAAGACGGGCGACGCCGGCTTCTTCGACACCGATGGCCAGCTCAAGATCATCGATCGCGCCAAGGATGTCGGCAAGCTGCGCGACGGCTCGCTCTACGCGCCGAAATATCTCGAGAACACGCTGAAATTCTTCCCCAACATCAAGGAAGCGGTGGCGTTCGGCGACGGGCGGGACTTCGTCGCCGCGTTCCTCAACATCGACCTCCAGGCCGTCGGCAACTGGGCCGAGCGCAACAACATCGCCTATGCGTCCTATCAGGAACTGGCGGGCCATCCGCTGGTCTACGACCTGGTGGCGCAGAATGTCGACGAGACGAACCGCAGGCTTGCGAGCGAGCCGATGATGGCCGGCGCGCAGATCAAGCGTTTCCTGATCCTGCACAAGGAACTGGACGCCGATGACGGCGAGCTGACCCGCACGCAGAAGGTGCGCCGCTCCTTCGTCGCCGAGCGCTATGGCGAGCTGATCGAGGCGCTCTATGACGGCTCGACGGAAAAGTTCGTCTCCACCGAAGTCACCTTCGAGGACGGCCGCAAGGGCAAGATCAGCGCGACCGTGAGGATCGTCGACGCCCGGACGCACGGCCAGCCGCAGGGCGGCTACAGGGAGGCTGCCGAATGACCCTGAAGCCGCCGGCCAGCCAGTTCGCCGTCGAGGACGACGGCATCGCGAAAGGGGATGTCCTGCTCGACGTGAAGAATGTCTCGCTCGCATTCGGCGGCGTGAAGGCGATCTCCAACATCTCGCTCGATGTCCGAAAGGGCGAAATCCGCGCCATCATCGGCCCGAACGGCGCCGGCAAGACGTCGATGCTCAACGTCATCAACGGTTTCTACACGCCGCAGGAAGGCACCATCACCTTTCGCGGCACCGAGCGCCGGGCGATGAAGTCGCACCATGCCGTGCGCCAGGGCATCGCCCGCACGTTCCAGAACGTCGCGCTCTTCAAGGGCATGACGACGCTCGAAAACATCATGGCCGGCCGCTCCGTGCACATGTCGCGCGGTATCGGCTGGCAGATGCTGTGGCACGGCCCGGCGTTGCGCGAGGAGATCGCCCATCGCGAGAAGGTCGAGGAGATCATCGATTTCCTCGAGATCGAGCACATACGGCGCACCCCGGTCGGCAAGCTGCCCTATGGTTTGCAGAAGCGCGTCGAACTCGGGCGGGCGCTCGCCATGGAGCCGTCGCTCCTGCTTCTCGACGAGCCGATGGCCGGCATGAACCTCGAGGAAAAAGAGGATATGAGCCGCTTCATCATCGACGTGAACCAGCAGCGCGGTACGACCATCGCGCTCATCGAGCACGATATGGGCGTCGTCATGGACCTTTCCGACCGCGTCGTCGTTCTCGACTACGGCAAGAAGATTGCCGATGGTACGCCGGATGCGGTGAAGGCGGAGCAAGCCGTCATCGACGCCTATCTCGGCGTGGCTCACTGATGGAAAGGAACACATATGGAAGGCCTGCCTCTTACCCCGCTGATCTCGCTGATCGCGGGTGTCATCATCCTGATCGTGCCGCGTCTGCTCAACTACATCGTGGCGATCTACCTCATCATCGTCGGTCTCCTCGGGCTGTTTCCGCAGTTGGCCGGGTGATCGCACCCATTGACGACGCGTAGGGGGACGCCGGAAACATGGACTTTCTACACTCGATCCTCATCCAGCCCTTCGCCGACATGTTCGGCGCGCCGGATTTCCTGGTGCAGGTTCTGTGGGAAGGGGCGGTTTCCGGCGTGCTCTACGCGCTCATCGCGCTCGGCTTCGTCCTGATCTTCAAGTCGTCGCGCATCTTCAATTTCGCGCAAGGCATCATGGTCGTCTTCGCGGCGCTGACGCTGGTCGGACTGCATGAACGCGGGGTGCCGGCCCTTCTCGCGCTTCCCATGACGCTCGGCGTGATGTTCATCCTTACGGTGTGCATCGAGCGCGTCGTGCTGCGGCCGCTGGTCAACCAGCCCGACATCATCTTCTTCATGGCGACGATCGGGATCACGCTGTTCCTGATCGGCTTCGGCGAAATCATCTTCGGCGGCGAAAACAAACGCATGATCACCGAGGAACTCATGATCCCGACGGGGAGCTTCGAGTTCGAGCCGTTCGGCGGTTTCGTGCTGATCGAGCAGCGCGACGTGACCGTGGTCGCCGGTGCGATCCTGCTGGTGGCGGGGCTGCTGCTCTTCCTCAACAAATCCAAGATGGGCCGCGCGATCCGCGCGCTTGGCGACGACCATCAGGCAGCGCTCTCGGTCGGCATCTCGCTGTCGACGATCTGGGTCATCGTCTGGTTCATCGCCGGCGTGATCGCGCTCGTCACCGGCATCGCGTGGGGATCTCGCGCGGGCGTGTCCTTCGCGCTCGAGGTGATCGCCTACAAGGCGCTGCCGGTCCTGATGCTGGGCGGTCTGGAATCCGTCTCCGGCGCGATCATCGGCGGCCTCATGATCGGCATTTTGGAAAAACTCTTCGAGATCTACTGGGGCCAGCCGCTGCTGGGTGGAAACACCGAAGCCTGGTTCGCCTACGTCCTGGCGCTCGTCGTGCTCCTGTTCAGGCCGCAGGGCCTGTTCGGCGAAAAGATCATCGAGCGGGTGTAGGTCATGCTCTATCGCGTCGCCGGACAATACAAGACCAGCTACGAGGCGGATTACGCGCTGTTTCCGGTCAAGCAGGATGCGTGGCTGCTCGGCTTCATCCTGCTCATCGCCTTCGTGATCTTCCCCCTGACGGCGAACGAGTTCGTCTTCCGCGCGCTCCTTACCCCCGTGCTGATCTATTCGCTCGCGGCACTCGGGCTCAACATCCTGACGGGCTATGCCGGGCAGTTGTCGCTCGGCACCGGCGCGTTCATGGGTGTGGGGGCTTATGCCTGCTACAAGCTGATCACGATCTTCCCCGAGATGAACCTGATCGTGGCGATCGCGCTCTCAGGGTTCTTCTCGGCCTCGATCGGCGTCGCGTTCGGCCTGCCCTCCTTGCGCATCAAGGGTTTTTATCTCGCGATCGCGACGCTGGCCGCGCAGTTCTTCCTGGTGTGGCTGTTCCAGAAATGGGCGTGGCTCTACAATTACTCCGCGTCGGGCGCGATCCAGGTCCCGAACATGCGCATGTTCGGCATCACCATCGCCGGACCGAACGCCACCGCGCTGACGCAATACTACGTCGTCTTGTGCGTGGTCACAGTGGTCACCCTCTTCGCGATCAACATCACGCGCGGCCGCATCGGGCGCATCTGGAAGGCGGTGCGCGACATGGACATCGCCGCCGAGCTCGTCGGTATCAATCTGATGAAGGCCAAGCTGATGGCCTTCTTCGTGTCATCCTACATCGTCGGTGTCTCAGGCGCGCTGTTCGTTTTCCTGTGGCGCGGCGCGGCGGAGGCCAATCTGTTCGACATCCCGCTGTCGTTTCGCGTCCTGTTCATCGTCATCATCGGCGGGCTGGGCTCGATCCTCGGCAACTATCTCGGCGCCATCCTGATCGTGGCGCTGCCGGTCATCATCGGAAACGTGCCGGGGTTCTTCGGGATACCGATCAGTTCATCGAGCGTCGAGCACATCAACATCATGATCATCGGCGCGCTGATCATCACATTCCTGATTCTGGAACCGCATGGCCTTGCGCGCTACTGGGCCGTGATCCGGGAGAAGCTGATCATTTGGCCGTTCCCGCACTGATGGCGGGCGCGGCGGCATAAAAGGGTAGAGGAAACGCCCGGAAAACGGGCACACACGGAGGAGCGACTGATGAGACACACGATCAAGGCAGCCCTGATTGCGAGCGCTTTCGCCATCGGGATCGCAGCGCCGGCAGCGGCGCAGGACGCGCTGAAACTTCCGAACATGTCGTACCGGACCGGACCGTTCGCGGCGACCGGCACGCCGCACATGAACGGCCAGCTCGACTACATGACAATGCTCAACGAACGCGACGGCGGCATCAACGGCGTGCGCGTCGCATTCGACGAGTGCGAGACCGGCTACAACACCGAAAAGGGCGTCGAATGCTATGAGCGCACCAAATCCGACGGCACGCTGATCACGCAGCCCTGGTCGACCGGTATCACGCTTCAGGTCCTGCCGCGCACCAACGTCGACCAGATCCCGATGTTCGCCCCGAGCTACGGTTTCTCGGCCATGCAGGACGGCAAGACGTTCAAATGGGCGTTCAATCCGCCGACCTCCTATTGGGATGGCGCGTCGATGATCATGCAGGCGATATCCGACGGCAATCTCGACAACCTCAACGGCAAGAAGATCGCGCTGCTGCATCTCGACCATCCCTACGGAAAGGAGCCGATCCCGCTTCTGGAATCGCTTGCGGCCAAGCATGGCTTCAGCCTGTTGCCGATCCCGGTCGGCCTGACCGAGATGCAGAACCAGTCGGCGCAGTGGCTGCAGATCCGGCGCGAGCGTCCTGACTTCGTGCTCATGTGGGGCTGGGGCGCGATGAATGCCGGCGCGATCACCGAGGCGGTGAAGACCCGCTATCCGATGAACCAGTTCGTCAGCGTCTGGTGGGGCGCGCATGAGCCCGACCTCAAGCTCGTCGGCGATCAGGGCAAGGGCTATCGCGCACTGTCGTGGAACTTCGTGGATTCCGACTCCAAGCTGATGCAGGACGTCAAGAAGTACGTCGTCGATACCGGCAAGTCGCAGATCAACCAGGCCGCCGGCGAGTTCGACAGCACGGCCTACCAGCGCGGCATCCTGATGTCGGTCATGCTGGCCGACGCCGTGAGGGCGGCGCAGGATCATGCCGGAACGCCGAACATCGACCGCGAACAGCTTCGCTGGGGTCTGGAAAACATCAAGCTCGACGAGGCGAAGCTCGCCGAAATCGGAGCCGAGGAGATGATGGCTCCGTTCTCGACGAGCTGCAGCAACCACACCGGCCACGCCAGTGCATGGATGGTCGAGTGGGACGGTGCGAAGTTCGTCAAGGCGTCCGACCTGCTGACGGCCGACCGCGCGAGCATCGATCCGCTGGTCGAGAAGGCTTCGGCGGAATATGCGGCCGCCAATCAGCCCTGGGGCATGAACGACGAGTGCACCGAATAGACTGAAATCCCGGTCCGGCGTTTCGACGCCGGACCGGCTTTCCTGATTGGAAGGTCAATGACGCCCACAAGCACCGCTCCAACCCCTGACCCCGCCGAACAGATCCTCTCGGTCAACAACATCGAGGTGATCTACGACCATGTGATTCTCGTCCTGAAGGGCGTGTCGCTTTCGGTCCCGCGCGGCGGCATCACCGCGCTTCTGGGCGCGAACGGGGCGGGCAAGACGACGACGCTCAAGGCGATCTCGAACCTGCTCCATGCCGAGCGCGGCGAGGTCACCAAGGGCAACATCCTCTTCGAGGGTGCGCAGGTGCAGAACCTGTCGCCGAACACGCTGGTGCGGCGCGGCTGCATCCAGGTGATGGAAGGCCGTCACTGCTTCGGCCATCTCTCGGTCGAGGACAATCTGATGACCGGCGCCTTCACGCGGCGTGACGGGGCAGCCGCGATCCGCGACGACCTCGACCTCGTCTACCAGTATTTCCCGCGCCTCAAGGTGCGGCGCACGAGCCTTGCCGGCTACACGTCAGGCGGCGAGCAGCAGATGACCGCCATCGGCCGCGCCCTGATGTCGAGGCCGAAGATGATCCTGCTCGACGAGCCGTCGATGGGGCTTGCGCCGCAACTGGTGGAGGAAATCTTCGAGATCGTGAAGAAGCTCAACGAGGAGCAGGGCGTGTCCTTCCTGCTCGCCGAGCAGAACACCAACATCGCCCTGCGATACGCCAAATATGGCTACATCCTCGAATCGGGCCGCATCGTGCTCGACGGCGACGCGACATCGCTGCGCGAGAACGAGGACGTCAAGGAATTCTATCTGGGCGTGGGCGGCGAGGGGCGTCGCTCCTTCAAGGACGTGAAGCACTACAAGCGGCGCAAGCGCTGGCTTGCGTGACCCGTCGCTAATGCTTGTCGCCCAAAAGTGGGAACCGGTTTTGGGACAACGACATGCATAAAAACAAGGACCTAAAGCGCGGTAAGCGAATCTGAAAGATCGCGACTCGCTTTAGGTCACCACTTGAAGCTGTAGGATGCGCCGACGCGCGTCTTCTTGCTCGACCAGTTCTCGCCGTCCACGCGCGCTGAAAACTTGAGCGCCTTGCGCACCGGCTGCTCCACCGTGATCGCCGTCTTCCACGGGCTCGTGTCGCTGCGCGAGGTGCTTGCCACGACCGATGTGCGCGTCTTCGGCGAGGTCAGGCGCACCGACTGCGTGCCGCGCAGGCGCAACTGGTGGGGTCCGCGCGGGTCGTGATCGACGGCGAGCGACTGGTCGATCTCGGCGTCGAGACTGGGAAGCGTTGCCTTCACCGAACGGGAGACGATGGCCGTGCGCGTGCCTTCGACGCCGCGCGCGCTCAACTGGAGGCGCGTCTTTCGCTCCCGGCCCCGTCCCGATTGTGACGGCATTTCCACCGTTCCCCACATCGTCATCGGCTTGAAGCCGAGCTTTGCGCCCTTGTCCTCGACGGAGAGCGTCACCCCGGCGGTCGAGTGCCAGGGCGTGGGGAGCCTGGTGCCGACGCGCGCGCCGAGCGCGTTCTCGTTCGGCATGGTCGGCTCCCAGATCAGGGGCCGGTCATCGCCGAGCGCCGGCGAGGCAGCGAAGAGGGTCGCCACGAACGCCATGGCCATCGAAATCGTCAGTCTTGGATGCATCGAACATGGACAGGTTCAGCCTGTCCTCACCTAATGTTTCAAGATGTAATGTGTCGTATCATCATGTTCGAGTCGCTTCCACCCGCGGATCGGCCGATCCGGCAATCGAAGGCTCTCCTGTTGCCGAAACCACACGCCGGATTGCTCAGCGTTCAAGCAATCTGGCGCCGGGACCCTCGCTTGCCAGCGCGTCGTGCGGATTGCGCAAGGGGCAATCCCGGACGGACAGACATCCGCAACCGATGCAGCCTGTCAGGCTGTCGCGAAGCTGCGTCAGGGCGCGGATGCGCTCGTCGAGTTCCGCGTGCCAACCTTCGGAAAGCTTGCGCCAGTCGTCGGCGGTCGGCGTGCGGCCATCCGGCAGCGTCGCCAGGGCCTGCTTGATCGATGCGAGCGGAATGCCGGTTCGTTGCGCGATCTTGATCACCGCGACACGGCGCAGGATTTCGCGCGGATAGCGGCGCTGGTTGCCCCGGCTGCGCCGGCTCTGGATCAGCCCTTCACGCTCGTAGAAGTGGAGCGCCGACACCGCCACGCCTGCCCGTGCCGCAACCTCGCCGACACTCAGTTCCCTTGGAAACGGGCGTGGTTTCGCGCCATCTGCTTTTTCTGTCATTTCGTCATTGACCACAACATTTGTTGAGGTTGTATCAATGCGGCCGTTGCGTTGCAAATCAAGGAGAGAATGATGGCGACGGCATTGCAGACTTTTACGCAGGAGCCCGGATTCGAGCAGCGTGTGGCGGCGTGTGCTCTGGTGGGCGCGATGCAGGATGCGTTCAACGCGAAGGATGCGGCGGCCCTTGCGAAGAACCTCAGCGAAGACGCCATCTGGACGAATGCGATCGGGGTGCGCGCCAGGGGGCGCGGCGAGATCGAGCGCCTGGCCCGGACGATGATGGCGCGCAACGGAAACAATTTTGCACGCTATGACATCGTCGACATCATTTCCGTCCGGCCGGATGTCGGCATCGTCAACCTGAAGCAGGTTCCGACCGATGCGGACGGACGCGAGCGGCAGGAACCCGGCGCGGTGCCGCTCTATGTGATCGCGCGGCAGGTTGATGGCTGGAAGATCGTGGCGGGCCAGAATACGCTCGTTCTCAGCCCGGAAGGAGCCTGATTGATGCAGAAGGCGCTCAGAATCGCAGTCATCTATGGCAGTGTCCGTGACGGGCGCTTGTGCGACACGATCGTGTCCTGGGTGGCAGGGCAGATCGGCATGGACAGCCGGTTCGAGATCGATCTCGTGGACCCCGCCGATCACACGCCGGAGCGCGCAAGCGGGCGAACTTCGGGCAACCGGCTTGCGGCTGCGGACGGCTTCATCGTGGTGACGCCGGAATACAATCACTCCTTCACCGGCGCGCTGAAGTCGTTCATCGACACGTTCGGCGAAGAGTGGCATGCCAAGCCTGTCGCGTTCGTCTCTTATGGCGGCCTTTCGGGCGGATTGCGCGCGGTCGAGCATCTGCGCGGGGTCTTCGCCGAACTCCACGCGGTTGGTCTGCGCGATACGGTCAGCTTCGCCGGCGTGTGGAACCGCTTCGGCGCGGATGGAGAGCTCAAGGATCCCGTTGCGGCCGAGCGGTCGATGGCGACGCTTCTGTCGCGACTGCACTGGTGGGCATCCGCGCTCAGGTCGGCGCGGGCCGATCGCGAATTCGAGGTGGCCGCATGATCGATGTGCGAGAAACGCCTTTGCACGAGGCCGCCGATATCGGGTCCGGCGGAGCCTCATCGACCGCCCATGCGCCGGGTCGCGCGGCCCAGGCCACGCTGGTTCTCGTCGGCTCGCTCGTCGTGCTCGCCACGGCAGTCATCGCGCCGGCGCTGCCTGCCATCGAGGCGCATTTTTCGGGCGACCCCGGTTCCAGCGTTCTGGTGCGCCTCATCATCACCTTGCCGGCCCTCGTCATTGCCGTGGCGGCGCCGTTCGCGGGCTATGTTCTCGACCGATCGGAGAGGCGGCCGATCGTCTTCTGGGCGCTCATCGGCTTCGTGATCTTCGGAACGGCAGGCGTTGCGGTCGACAGTCTCGAGGTCTTGCTCGCCACGCGCGCCGGCCTTGGCCTCTCCGTGGCGTTCCTGATGGCCGGGTTCACTTCGCTCGTCGGCGACCTTTTCGAGCCCGAGCAGCGCGCAGCCATCATGGGGAGGCAGGTCAGCGCGAACTCCATCATCAGCCTGAGCATGATCTTTGCCGCGGGCGCGCTGACGCAGATCGACTGGCACGCTGCGTTTCTGATCTACCTCGTGGCGGCGCCTCTGGTCGCGGCGTTCTGGATCTACGTTCCAAACCCGCCGCGTGCGCTTGCCGCTACGTCCGTCGCGCCTGACGGTGGCGGACAGCGTCTCTCCGGCACGGTGATCGCGGTCTATGCACTGGCAATCACCGGGCCTCTGCTGTTCCTTCTGATCCCCACGCAGGCCCCGTTTCTCATCGCGGAAACCCATGGCGGGACGTCATTGACCATCGCCATCGCGATGGGCGCATCGACCTTGGGCGTCTTGCCGGGATCGCTCCTGTTTCCAAGGTTGCGCAAGGCCATGTCGCCCTTCGCGCTTTTCGGCCTGGCTTTCGCTGTCATGGGCGCAGGTTTCGTGCTGCAGGGCCTCGCACCCTCGCTTGCGCTCTTGGTCGCAGCGATGGGGATCGCAGGCGTTGGTTTCGGGTTGATGATGCCCAATCTCAGCACGACGCTGCTTGCAGCCGCGCCGCCGGCCATGCGTGGCCGTCTGTCGGGCGGGTTGGTGTCGAGCATCTTTCTGGGGCAATTCCTGTCCCCGCTCGCCAGCCAACCCCTGGTAAACGCATATGGATACGAGCAGACGTTCATTGCGGCGGGCTATGCGTTCATCCTCGTTGCCGGCATTGCAGCACTCCGCGGGCTTCTGGTTGACCGGCCCCGCGCCTCGTCGAAACTCGGGTGACGCCGCGACAATCGTGCCATTGCCCTCGTGCGTCGATTTCGGTATCAGCGCACGAGAGCAAATTCGGAGGGGAGTCCGACGATGGCAGACAAGACACCGCACGGCCCGCTGGAACTGGGTGCCGACATGGACTACCAGGAGCACGAGAAGACATATTCGATGTTCCTCGGCCTGGCGAAATACGTGACGCTCATGTGCGTCGCACTGCTCGTCGCCATGGCATTCGGGTTCTTCACCAGCGCCGGCTTCTTTTCAGCGACCATTCTTTTCATATTGCTTTGTGGCCTCGGCGTCTTCCTGCTCCGTTAGAGTAGGGGCTGCGTCGGGCAGCATGCTACGCGGCCCGCAATGCGGGCTGCGTGCGTGTCGGGAGTAGGGTTCCAACCGAAAGGATTTGCCGGTGGGACAGACAGTTTTCGTACCCAGGGAGGTTGACGCAACGGAAACGAGGGTCGCCGCATCGCCGGATACGGTGAAGCGGCTGATTGCTTTCGGTTTGTCCGTTGTGGTGGAAGCGGGGGCGGGCGACAGTTCGCGGATACCCGATTCCGACTATCAGGCGGCAGGCGCGACGATCGGCAAGGCCGGCGATGCTTCCAAGGCGGACATCGTCTTGAAGGTGCGTCGCCCGATCGATGCCGAGCTCAAATCCTACAAGTCCGGCGCTATCGTGCTTGCGACGATGGATCCGTACGGCAATGACGCGGCCCTTGGCGCGATGGCGCGCGCGGGCATCTCGGCATTCTCGATGGAAT